>JBFHKK010000039.1:0-11420 GCA_041595475.1 Pseudomonas sp.
GCGCAGGCGGTGGGCGGCAATCATCAGGCCGCCTGGAGCGGCCTGATCGACCACTGGTCACGGCTGCGCGAAGGCCGCAGCGGCGATGCGGCCAACAACCTGGCGCAGCATCACCTGATCATCCGCAACTGCATCTTTCTGATCGAGGATGTCGCCGGGGAGATCGACCTGAGCCAGGGTCAGGCGACCCTGGGCTACCTGCCGTGCATCTGGCGCGACGTGGTCCAGGCCGCCGAATGGGCCGGCCAGGCGCGCGCCCTGGGCACCGGCATGGCCGCCGCCGGGCGCACCAGCGCGGAGCAGCGGGTGAGGATGCGCTTTCTCTATCAGCGCATCGAAGGGCTGGCCGCCAGCGCCTTTGCCGCCCTCAAGCGTCACGCGGCCGCCCACCCGCACCTGGAGCAATTCGAGCTGCCGACCCGCGAACGCAGGGTGGCCGAATTCTTGCAGTGTATCGAGGAGGAACTCTTGGGCCGGGAGCAGCCCAGCATCGCCGCCAAAAGCTACTTTCAGCAGGCCAGCGAAGCCATCGATCAACTATTGGCGCTGGTGGACGACAGCCTGCGCCAGCTGAGCCCGAAACATTAGGAAAGGTCCCATGCTCATGACTGCCCTGCCCCCCGAGACCGCGGACGAAACAACCGGCGGCACTGCCAGTGCCGAGCCGCGTGCGGCTCACATGGTCGGCAGCCGCTACCAGGGCCTGGCTCTGAGCAGTCATTTCCAACCGATTTTCAGCATCGCCCATGGCCGCGCGGTGGGCTACGAAGGTTTGATCCGCGCCCAGCACGAGGATGGCCGCTTTGAGTCGCCGGCCACCGTATTGGCCATGCCGGCCAGCGGCAGGGAGGCCCTGGAACTGGACCGCACCTGCCGCATCCTGCATGTGCACAATTTCGCCCGCCAGAGCGTCGACAACGCCTGGCTGTTCCTCAACCTGAACTCCCAGTACCTGGTCAGCGAGCGCCCGGACATCGGCTTCACCCGCAACCTGCTGCAGACCAGTGGCATAGACGCCCATCGCCTGGTGATCGAGGTGATCGAGAGCGAGGTCAGCGATCAGGCCCAGCTCAAGCGCTTCATCGGCCACTTCCGCGAGCTGGGCTGCCTGATCGCCATCGATGACTTCGGCGCCGGCCACTCCAACTTCGACCGCATCTGGGACCTGGAACCGGACATCGTCAAGATCGACCGCCGGCTGATCCAGGATGCCAGCAACTCGCGGCGGGTCGAACGCATCCTCGGCGGCATCGTCGGCCTGCTGCATGAGGCCGGCAGCCTGGTGGTGGTCGAAGGCGTGGAAACCCAGGAGGAAGCGCTGGTGGCCGTGGCCGCCAACGCCGACATGCTGCAGGGCTACTACTTCGCCCGGCCCCAGGCGCAGATCGAGCGCGAGCGCGACTTCGCCGCGACCTTCGCCAGCCTGCTGCGCCATCAGCAGGGCCAGAGCGTGCAGCGCAACGCCGAGCGCCAGGACGACCTGCGCAGCATCGAAAGTCTGTTTCGGCAGGCCCTGGATGCCTTCGCCGGCGGTCAGGCGTTCGCCAGCAGCTGCGCGCTGCTGTTCGCCGATCCGCGCAGCGTGCGCGCCTATCTGCTCGACGAAGCCGGTTTCCAGGTCTCGCCCAACATCTATCCGCCCCTGTACCAGCGTCAGATGAATCTGCGCTTCGCCCCGCTGCTGCAAGGCGACAACGCCAACTGGTCGCACCGCCACTACCACTACCGGGCGCTGAAACAGCCCGGGATCACCCAGGTCAGCCGGCCCTACCTGTCGATCGCCGATTCGCGCCTGTGCATCACCCTGTCGCAGACCGTCGAGGTGGACGGCAGACGGCATGTGTTCTGCTGTGACCTGGACTGGCAGGAGGCCTGAACGGCCCCCGGTGCGGGTGCCTGGCGCGGCTAGCGATCGATCACCTGGCCGCGCATCGGCGCCAGCCGCGCCAGCAGGCGATTCTGCGCCGGCACCGGCACGCCCTCGGCGTCCATGGCGTCCTGCAGGTTCTCCACCAGGGCGTTGAAGTCACTGGGGGTCAGGCGCAGGCCCTTGTGGCTCTCCTCCATGCTGTCGCCGCTGTAGCTGCAGGGCCCGCCCGCCTCGACGCATAACTGCTCGACCAGCTTGTCGCGCAGACGGACGATGTCGATATCGGCGAAGTGCTGGACGATGCGCGGGTCGCGGGCGATGTTCAGCAACATGCCCTCGACGATGCGGGTGATGCCGGCCTGCTCGCCCAGTGCCCGATAGAGGCTGTCGGTTGCGGCCGGGCGCGGCGCACAGGCGACCAGACTCAAGGCCAGCAGCAGAATAGCTAGGCGCATCATCTAGAAGCTCCCTTGCACGGATAGGTAGAGGCCGTCCTGATGCGCGAGGCCGGCGATCTCGCCCAGACGCGCATAGGCCAGCACCAAGGCCAGTCGCTTGTTGGGGAAATAGCCGACGAACAGATCGGCCCAGTCGCTCTCGCCGGCGAAGCCGAGGTTGTCCGGCTTCTCCCGGTACTCCACACCCAGCGCCCAATGCCGACTGGGCAGCACGGCCAGGGAACCCTCCCTGAGCAGCGAATGGCGATCGCGGCGGTCGCCGCCGAAACCCAGCAGGCCCAGTTCGTTGGCCCGGCTGTAGCGCAGGCCGCCGTTGAGCAGCAGGTTGTAGCCGAATGCGCCGCCGAGGATCAGCCGGCTGGCATTGAGATAGGCTTCGCTGTCCTCGCGGCGCTGGGCCCCGACCAGGCTGGGAATCAGAAAGTCGCGCTGGCGCTTGTGCTGCAGGCCTAGGGCCACCTGGGGCAGGTGCTCGTAAATCAGATCGCCGAACAGGCGCAGCTTGAGCCCCAGGACATCCTGACTCAGGCTGTTTTCGGGGAGATTCAGGTCACGGGCCAGGGTGCCGAGATCGAAGCGCTGGCGAGCGTAGGACAGTTCCAGACGGTTGTCGAAGGCGGCGGCGATGCCCGCCACCTCCAGGCGGAAGTCGCCCGTTTCGACCCGGGTGGCGAAGACATCGGCGCCCCACTCGCCGCGCTCGCCGTAACCGGCCAGCACCGCCCAGGGCGTTATGCCGCCGCCGGCGGCGCCTTCCAGGCTGCTCGCCCCGCCGGTGGCAAGCAAGCGGCCCTGATCCGCATGGGCCAGAGCGGCCAGCAGGCCCGACAGGACAACGAGCGGAAATTGCCAAGGTTTCATAGCGGCTCACTTGCTCATGGACAGTTGGCTATCCAGCGGCTGGGCCAGCCAGGCCTCGAAGGCCTCGGCGCTCAGCGGCCTGCTGATCAAATAGCCCTGCACGGTATCGCAGCGCCAGCGCTCCAGCAGGCGCAGGCTGCGCTCGTACTCGACGCCCTCGGCCACCACCTTCAGGCCCAGGCTGTGGCTCATCTCGATGGTCGAGCGCACGATGACCGCGTCCTCGCTGGTGTCATCCAGCTCGCGGATAAAGGTCTGATCGATCTTCAGCTCCTGCACCGGCATGCGCTTGAGCTGGGCCAGGGACGAGTAGCCGGTGCCGAAATCATCCACCGACAGGCTGATGCCGCATTCGCGCAGCCCGTGCAGCACCTTGAGCGCCAGCGCCGGCTCGAGCATCACGCCGCTCTCGGTGACCTCGAAGATCAGCTGCTCGGCCGGCACCTGGTAGTCGCCGAGCAGGCGCGCGACCCGCGCTGGCAACTGCGGGTCGATCAGGTCTTCGGTGGAAATGTTCAACGACAGTTGCAGCCGCAGGCCGCCGGCATTCCATTGCTGCAACTGGCGCAGGGCCTCCTCGATCACCCAGGCGGTCAGCTGCTGGATGCTGCCGGTGCGCTCGGCCAGGGGGATGAACTCGCCCGGGGAGATCATCCCCAGTTGCGGATGCTGCCAGCGCAGCAGCGCCTCGGCCTGGTGCACCTGGCCGCTGGCCAGATCGAGCTTGGGCTGATAGTGCAGGCGCAGCTCGTCCTGCGTGGGCGCCCGCTGCAGATCGCGAATCAGGCGGATCTGCCGCAGGTGCGCGGCATCGCGGCCCTGCTCGTAGACCCGCAGGCGCCCCGGCAGCTGGGCGGCGTCCTGCATGGCGATGCTGGCCCGGCGCAGCAGGATCTCGGCGCTGTCGCCATCGTCCGGGTAGGCGGCGATGCCGATGCGACAGCCCATCACCAGATCGGCATGGGCGATCGACAGGGGCTTGAGCAGCACCTGCTGCAGGCGGTCGCCGGCCGCCACCGCGGCATCGCTGTCGGCATGCTCGAGCAGCAGCAGCAGCTCGTCGGCGGCCACCCGCGCCAGGCTGTCGCCGGGCCGCAGGGTCGCCTGCAGGCGCTGGCTGAGCTGCTGCATGGCCTGGTCGGCGCCGGCCGGGCCATAGCTGTCGCTGACCGAGCGCAGGTTGTCGATGCCCAAATAGACCAGCGCCACCGGGCGCCCGGCGGCGATGGCGTTGCCCAGCCGTTCGAGGATCAGGGTGCGATTGGGCAGGCCGGTCAGTGGATCGTGCAGCGCATTGTGCGCCAGCTGCCGCTCGCGCTCGGCAATGCCCTGCTGCATGCTCTGGAACGCCTTGGCCAGGCTGCCCAGCTCGTCGCTGCGGTCAAGCTGCAAGGGCGCCTGATAGTCGCCCTGGCCGACCCGCTCGGCGACTGCGGCCAGCTGGCGCACCGGCAGCGAGACGCTGCGCGCCAGCAACAGGGCGCCGCCCAGGGAGGCCAGGAGCGCGGCCGAAGCGATCAGCAGAATGTTGCGATCGAGCCGGGCGAAGGCCTGCTGCGCCTGGGACAGCGACTTGTGCAGCAGGGCCTGGATTTGGAAGTCGTCGCCCTGGGCCAGCACCAGGCGCTGGCCCAGGTAGCGCTCGCCAGCGACGACAAGCTCCGCCGCAGCGGCCTCGCCTTCGAGCAGCACGCTCAGGTCACTGCGCGCCGCGCTGGGCAGGGTGCTGATCCAGTGACTCGGCCGGCCCTCGACCAGGGCCGCCAGGGTCAGTTCCAAATGGGTCAGCTCACGCATCTCGCGGGCGAAGGCCTGGTCGACCTCGAAGCCCATGAGCACCCGGGCGATCGGCAGCGGCGCGTTGACCGTGGTCTGCACCAGCAGGTAGAGGCGCTCGCCCAGGGGCATCAACAGGCGCTGCGCCCCCGGCCCCTGGCGCTGCCGCAGCTGCGCATGCAGGCGCTGCGCACCCGACTCACCGAGGCGCTCGTCGCTGCTGACCTGCAGCTGGCCGTCCAGCCCCAACATCAGCACCAGCCCGGCATTGATGCGCTTGCCGTGATTGAGCAGGGCCGAGCGAATGGTCTGGCGATCGCCGCTGGCCACGGCGGCCTTGAAGCCAAAATCGGCGGCCAGCACCTGGGCGGCGTCCTGCAGCTGGCGACTGCGCACCTCGAGCGCCTGCTCGAACACCCGGGTGCCGACATCCAGTTGCTCGCCGGCCTGGCCGCGCACCGCCACCGAGGTTGCCGCCTGGACCGCCAGATAGAGAGCCGCCACCACCGCCGACAGCAGCAGAATCAGGACAACGGCGATGCGCGCCTGAAAACTAGTGCGCAGCATCACGCACGGCCTTTTCGAAGGCGGCGCCGAAGGCACTGGGCGGCGCGGCGGCGGGCGCCGGCGGCGGCGGCAATTCCAGACTCAGGCGCTGCTGCGTCGGCGCCTCGCCCAGTTGCAGCTCACCGCGCTGGGCCGGCCCCTCGCTCAGCCGCGGGTGCCAGAGGCTCAGCCCGTAGCGCCCGGGCGGCAGACCATCCAGGCGCACCCGGCCCTGGGCATCGCTGACCGCGAACCAGGGATCATCGGTGACATAGATGTAACCGACCATCCAGTCATGGATGTTGCAACCCAGCACCACCACCCCGGGTTGCTCGAAGACCACCGGCTCGCTTGGCGTGCCCTTGTACAGGCGCAACTCGAAGCGTTTGGCCGGCGAGAAGGAATACACGTGGTGGCGGATGTCGTCGCTGTTGGGAAAGGTCACCGCCGTGCCGGTGCGCACTGCCAGTACCCCGGGGACGAATTGCTGGGCCTGCTGATCCATCACGGCGGCCGCTGGCGCGGCCTCGGCCCCCAGGGGCCCGCGCAGGCTCAGCACGGCGCCGGCCAAGGGCTGCTGGCTGGCATCGACCAACTCGGCCTCCAGGCGGGCGGCCGAGGCCGTCGCGCTCAAACCGAGCAGCAGGGTCAGGGTGCAGACGAATGCGGTTCTAAAAGCTTTGCTGCGAACAGCGACGATGAGCGCGTGGGGCAAGACGGGACTCCTGCGGACGGATGACATGCCGTCCTGGCAACCTGTTGCATCGATGCCGATGCAGGTTAGCCGGCAATGCCGGGCAGGTCACCCTTTTCTCCGGTACAGGTGCAGGCCAGGCGGGCCAGTCAGCCATAAGACTGCGGCGCCCGCGAGTCGCCTGCGCGCAGGTGCTTGGGCGTCAGGCCGAATTGGCGGCGCATCGCCGTGGTCAGCGCGCTCTGGCTGCAGAAGCCGCATTGCTCGGCGACGCACACCAGCGGCAGGCGGGTTTCACGCAGCAGTCGCGCGGCGCGCTCGAGGCGTTTGTTCAACAGGTACTGGTGGGGTGTGAGGCCGACGGCATCTTTGAACTGGGCATGAAAATGGCTGGGACTCAGGCAGGCCACCTGGGCCAGTTCGGCGACGCTGATGCGCCGCCCCAGATGCGTTTCCAGATAGGCGTCCAGCCGCGCCAGGTCGAGTGTGCCGCCGGCGCGCCGGCGCGGCTCGCCGAAAAGGCGTAGGTGCAAGGCGTGCAACAGCACGCCAGCGAGGCTCCGGGTCAGCATCGGCTCGCCAGCGTAACGGGCCAACTCGGCCCCGGCATAGCTCAGCAGATGCTGAAAATCGGCGTCCAGCAGCGGAAACCGCGGCGTCGCGAACAGGCGCTCGAGCAATTGCCGCTGCTCGTCGCCGCCCTGCTCGTCCAGATCGAGAATCAGCATTTGGTTGTCGCCCAGGCCGGCGAACTGATGCTCGGCAGCGCCTGGCACCAGGCAGGCGCGCATCCGGCACACCTCGCCGCCGCGGCCATTGACCTCGAACTCGGCACGCCCGGCCAGCGACAGCACCAGCTGATGGTGCTCGTGGGTGTGTTGCGCGGCGCGGTCATCGAGGCTCAGCAGGCGGGCATTGAGCATGGCGGCAGTCAGGGCGGATGGTGAATAAGCCGGCACTCTAACGCCCCGGAGCAGTGGTCGTCAGCCCCGCGCGACATCTGGCACCAAATCAGGTCGCGCAGTCACCAAATGCCCCGTAAGCGGGCATCGCTCGCTACTCACTCGCCGCCATTGCGCCCGCCGAGGCCATGGCAGGGGACTTGCTTGTAGCCAAGATGCGCACATTGTGCCCGTCATCCCGAGGAGTGCTCCATGGAACTGAGTATCGCCCTAGCCCTGGCCCTGGCCCTGTTGCTGCTCGGCCAGTGCTTGCACCGGCGCGCCACGCAGCGCCACCAGAAAAACCTGGCCAATCTGGAGGGCGCGACCCTGCAACGGGCACTCGAATTGCTGCGGGTCCTGCAACAGCATCGCGGCCTCGGCGCCCAGCCGGACCTGGCCAGCGTCAGCCTGCGCGCTCGCCTGGCGCGACAACTGGACCAGCTCTGGCTGAACTGGCCGGGACCGGCTCTGGGCCTGGCGCCCTTGCAGCGCGAGTGGCCGCAGTTGCGCCGCAAGCCCGCCGACTTCGCCGCCCACTGCCGGCTGATCGAGGGCTTGCTGGAGGTGATCGAGCAGCTGGAAGCACGCCTGAGCGAGCGCGAGCATCCGCAGCTGATCGGCCTGGGCCAGGCCTGCCGCCTGCTGGAAGACCTGGCCCGGCTGCGCGGCCTGGCCATCCGCGCGGCCAATTACACGCGCTGTCCGGAAGGGCTGCAGGAGCAGATGCGCACGCTCTGCCAGCGCCTCGCCGATCCGGCCAGCGCGGCGCCGCTCAACAGCCTGCTGCAGCGCCTGCAACGGGAACTGATAGAGTCGCCGCGGGTGCGCCTGAGCCCCGGCGACTGCTTCGCCCTGCTGACCCCGGCCATCGAGGAGCGCTGGAGGCACCTGCAGGGCGCCTGAGGCCGGGGTCGCCGGCCCCACCCTGCCCCCTGGCGAGCGCTGCGGCGATTGAAAAATACCGCCGGCACCCCATGTAACACCCTAGTGTGTAACAGCAGGTGCCGCATGAACGACACTCCCGCCGCGGACGACCTAGTCGCCGACCAGACCGGCCAAGCCGGCCAAAGCCTGGCGCTGCCCGACCAGCAGCTGCCGGACAAGCTCTATGTGATTCCGATTCACAATCGCCCCTTCTTCCCGGCCCAGGTGCTGCCGGTGATCGTCAATGTCGATCCCTGGCGCGAGACCCTCGAGCGGGTGGCCAACACCGCGCACAAGTGCCTGGCGCTGTTCTACATCGACACGCCAACCGGCGAGGGCGCCCCCCTGGAGCCGGACAGCCTGCCCGAACACGGCACCCTGGTGCGCGTGCATCATGCGGTCGAGGAAGGCGGCAAGCTGCAATTCGTCGCCCAGGGCCTGGGCCGGGTGCGCATCCGCGGCTGGCTCAGTCGCAAGCCGCCCTACCTGGCTGAAGTCGACTATCCCAAGAGCCCGGCCGACCCACGCGACGAGGTCAAGGCCTACGGCATGGCGCTGATCAATGCGATCAAGGAGTTGCTGCCGCTCAATCCGCTGTACAGCGAAGAGCTGAAGAACTACCTCAACCGTTTCAGCCCCAACGACCCCTCGCCGCTGACCGACTTCGCTGCGGCCCTGACCAGCGCCCCGGGCAGCGAGCTGCAGGAAGTGCTGGACACGGTGCCGGTGCTCAAGCGTATGGAAAAGGTCCTGCCGCTGCTGCGCAAGGAAGTGGAAGTCGGGCGCCTGCAGAAAGAGCTGTCGGCCGAGGTCAACCGCAAGATCGGCGAGCGTCAGCGCGAGTTCTTCCTCAAGGAGCAGCTCAAGCTGATCCAGCAGGAACTGGGCCTGAGCAAGGATGACCGCAGCGCCGACATCGAGCAGTTCCAGCAGCGCCTGGAGGGCAAGACCCTGCCCGGGCAGGCGCGCAAGCGCATCGACGAGGAGCTGAACAAGCTGTCGATCCTCGAGAGCGGCTCGCCCGAATATGCGGTCACGCGCAACTACCTGGACTGGGCCACGGCCCTGCCCTGGGGTCTCTACGGCGAGGACAGGCTCGACCTCAAGCATGCCCGCAAGGTGCTCGATGCGCACCACGCCGGGATGGACGACATCAAGGCGCGGATCGTCGAGTTCCTCGCGGTCGGCGCCTTCAAGGGCGAGATCGCCGGCAGCATCGTGCTGCTGGTCGGCCCGCCGGGCGTCGGCAAGACCAGCATCGGCAAGGCCATCGCCGAATCCCTGGACCGGCCCTTCTACCGCTTTTCCGTCGGCGGCATGCGCGACGAGGCGGAGATCAAGGGTCACCGCCGCACCTATATAGGCGCCCTGCCGGGCAAGCTGGTGCAGGCGCTGAAGGAGGTCGAGGTGATGAACCCGGTGATCATGCTCGACGAGATCGACAAGCTCGGCGCCAGCTTCCAGGGCGACCCGGCCTCGGCCCTGCTGGAGACCCTCGACCCGGAACAGAACGTCGAGTTCCTCGACCACTACCTGGACCTGCGCCTGGACCTGTCCAAGGTGCTGTTCGTCTGCACCGCCAACACCCTGGACTCGATCCCCGGACCGCTGCTCGACCGCATGGAGGTGATCCGCCTGTCCGGCTACATCACCGAGGAGAAGCTGGCCATCGCCAAGCGTCACCTGTGGCCCAAGCAACTGGCCAAGGCCGGGGTGGCCAAGCGCCTGCTGTCGATCAGCGATGCCGCGCTCAGGGCCCTGATCGAGGGCTATGCCCGCGAGGCCGGGGTGCGCCAGCTGGAGAAGCTGCTCGGCAAGCTGGTGCGCAAGGCCGTGGTGCGCCTGCTCGACGAGCCCGAGGCGAAAATCAAGATCGGCCCCAAGGACCTGGAGGGCTACCTGGGCATGCCGCCATTCAAGACCGAGCAACTGCTGGCCGGCATCGGCGTGATCACCGGCCTGGCCTGGACCAGCATGGGCGGCGCGACCCTGCCGATCGAGGCGACCCGCATCCATACCCTCAACCGCGGCTTCAAGCTCACCGGGCAACTGGGCGAGGTGATGAAGGAATCGGCGGAGATCGCCTACAGCTATGTCGCCGCGCATCTGGCGCAGTTCGGCGGCGACCCGGCCTTCTTCGACCAGGCCTTCGTCCACCTGCACGTGCCCGAAGGCGCCACGCCCAAGGATGGCCCCAGCGCCGGCATCAGCATGGCCAGCGCGCTGCTGTCGCTGGCGCGCAACCAGGCGCCCAAGAAGGGCGTGGCCATGACCGGCGAGCTGACCCTGACCGGCCAGGTGCTGGCCATCGGCGGGGTGCGCGAGAAGGTGATTGCCGCGCGGCGGCAGAAGCTCTTCGAGCTGATTCTGCCCGAGGCCAACAGGGGCGCCTTCGAAGAGTTGCCCGAGCACCTCAAGGAAGGCCTGAGCGTGCATTTCGTCAGGCGCTTCGCCGAGGTGGCCAGGCTGTTGTTCGACTGAGACCTGGCGCGGCAAAGGCTCAGGCCGCGGCCTCGGCCAGCCCGGCCGACTGGGCCTTGGCGAATCCGCAGGCTATGCTGGTCGCATTTTTCAAGGAGACCGCCATGCCCAGCGTCACGCGCCTGCTGCTGCCTCTCACGCTTGCCCTGATCAGCGCCTGCACCACCCACAAGCCCGCCAGCGTCACGCTGCAGAAGCAGAGCCAATGTCCCCTGAGCCTGCGCGGCGGTCAGCAACTGCTGCTGGTTCTGCCGAGCAATCCCAGCACTGGCTTTCGCTGGACGATTCGCGACGCCGCACCGGAGGTGCTCAGCAGACAGGGCCCCGAGGTCTACAGCAACCCGGAAGAGGCGGGACTGGTCGGCAGCGCCGGTCAATCGACCTGGTTGTTCCAGGCCAGGCAAAAGGGCGAAGGCCGCCTGCAGCTGACCTACGAGCGGCCCTGGGAAGTCGGGGTCGCGCCCCACGACAGTTTCGAATGCCGGCTCAAGGTTCGCTAGTTCAACGGCCAATACAGGCCTGCCCATTACTAGCGTCCCTGTCAGAAACTGAACAGCCACTGCCGTTCGGCTGTTAGGCAAACGGGACAGAAAAATCCCGACTAGATTTATCCCTGTAGGCGCAGTATCCGAACTCAGGGGAAATCGACATGGCACCTGACTGGAAATTCGCTGTAGTCATCGTAACCTTGGCCTGCTTGAACGGATGCAGCAGTTTGTTACCCAGCGAACGGGCCGAAGTACAGTCGCCCTTCGACGACTATCTGGACGCGGAGATTCGCTACTCGCAGGCCGTACCCGGCGTGACCAGCCGATCCGAGCTGTTCGAGTTGGGCTTCGATCCCCTGGCCCAGGGCAACGGCAAGA
>JBFHKK010000040.1:0-11405 GCA_041595475.1 Pseudomonas sp.
AGCGTCGCGATCAACTTGGCTTTTTCCAGTAGCTGCGGCACCGATTGCTCGGAATCGATGACCACGAGTGTCTTGCGGATGGTTTTCATGACAACCTCGATAGGCTGGAGTGGCCGACGGTGCAAAGATTCAAGAGGGCCCTGAATTCCAGCTTTGCTGAGTTTCTTGGCTTGGCAAACAATTGGACACGGGGCTCAGTGCAGCTGCGACTGTGCCTTGGAGGCGCGGCAGGCGGCTCACTTTTGCCAGACGGGCTCGCGCTACTAGGCTGAGCGCCTTGAATCTCGAGGCGTGGGCGAGTCCAGGGCGCGCGCATTCACCGAGCCCATCCAGAATTCTGGACGCTGGCGGCGAGGAGCCGGTGCATTTGGTCGGCGGGCCTAGATGTTTTGCGTCTATCGGTCCGTTGCCGCGGCTATATGCGCAGAAGATCAGGTGCAGGGGCGAACGCCCAGTGCCGCCTGGCTGTTGGCTCAGGCCGGCGCGCCTCGGGCACCTCAGCGCGACTGCTCGATGCGCCCTTGGGGCCGCGCCTGCTCCTCGAAAGGCGCGAGCAAATGGGCGGCGTGGTCGTGGGGCTTGAGCACCAGTACATCGCTGTCGACCCGGTCGAGCACCGCCTCTACGGTGTTGCCGATCAGCAGGCCGGCCAGGCCTCTGCGCGCCACAGTGCCGATGATGGTGATGGCCGCTTCCAGTTCGTGGGCGCAGCGGGTGATGGCCGCCTTGGCCGATCCCTCCAGCAGATGCAGTTGCCCGTCTGGCAGGGCGTATTCGTGCTGATACCACTGGCTCTGCTCGAGGCTGCGAGCCCGCTGGCCGTCGGGCCTGGGGCTGCACGGGTCGGCCGCCAGCGGAAAACCGGCCTGGCAGGCGGTGACTACGTGGACCTTGCCGTGGATCAACGCCGCCATGTCGATGGCGTGGGCGATGATGTTGCCCTGCAGGTGCCGATGCTCGCCCTCGTGGTTGTCCACGTCCATGGCCGCCAGCACCACCCCGCCTTGCCAGGGGCGTTCGGTCTGGGTCAGCAGCAGCGGAACGGGGCAGCGTCTGAGCAGGCGCCAGTCCTCCGGCGGCATGAGCGCGGCACCGAGCCCCGGGGTGGGGTAGTGCTGCTTGACCACCAGGTCGCAGCCGTGGGCGTCACGCGCGGCCAGAATGGCCTCGGTGGCATGCAGATGGTCGCAGCGCTCCTGTTGCACGCTTGCCTTGAGACCCTCGCCTTCGAGTTGCTCGGCGAGCCGTCCGAGGAAGGGCCGGTAATCCTGGCGCGGGTCGCAGAGCAGCAACTGCAGCTCGGCGTGCAGGGCAAGGGCCAGCTGCTTGGCTCGCCTGATGGCCAGGCTTTCCGAGTGCACCGGATTGAGAACCACCAGAATGCGTCGAACGTCTTGCATGGCAATGCCCCTCCGCCTTCCTCGAAAACAGCACGCTGAGATCGGGGATTGACCGGGCTTGCAGCGATGTTTGGGCGTCATCGCTGCGCGGCCCGCATCTAGCAGAATGGCCGCAGATTGCGCTTCTGACCACGCCATTGGTCAGGCCATCGGCCGGCCCGCCGCGCCGGGTTGAGGCGGCGACAACGCGGCGGCAGAGGGGAACAAGACTGCCGCCGGGCGGCGGCAGTGGGACGGAAGGGCGTTGCTCAGTGCTGCGCTGCCAGTTCCTCGAGGTGGGCGACGATGTCGGCCGACTTGAGCACCAGCACATCGCTTTCCAGGGCATCGAGAATCACCTCGGCGGTGTTGCCGATCAGGGCCCCTGACAGCCCGGTGCGGGCCACGGTGCCGATGATGGTGACCGCCGCCTTGATCTGGTGGGCGATCTGCGGGATCAGGGCGTCGGCCGGGCCTTCGACGATGTGCAGGCGCTCGTCGGCGATGTCGTACTCGGCCTGGAACGCCTTGCATTCGTCGCGATAGCGCGCCTCGATGGTTTCCTTCAACTGGTAAGTCGGATCGGCCGCCGAGAGCATGGGCGCCGGATGGGCGCTGACCACATGCAGGCTGGCTTTGGCCAGGGCAGCGATTTCATAGCCGTGATTGACGATGCTGGCATGCAGCGCGCGGTGCTCGTCGTCGGCATTGCCCACGTCCACGGCCGCCAGAACGCTGCTGCCGGTCCAGGGCTTGTCGGACTTGACCATCAGCACCGGGCTCGGGCAATAGCGCAGCAACTTCCAGTCGTCCGGAGTGAGGATGGCCTTCTTCAGCGGGTTGTCCGGGAAGTGCTGCTTGATCACCAGGCCGCAGCCCTCGGCCTGCTGCACGGCGATCACGGTCTGGTGCAGGCTGTCGTGCCAGGCCTGCTGGCCGGAGACGCTGTAGCCCTCCTTGGCCAGGCTGGCGGTGAGATCCTTGAGATAGGCGGTATGGTCGTGTTTCTTGTCGCAGACCAGCAGGTGCAGTTGCGACTGGGTCACGCCAGCGATCAGCTTGGCCCGCTTGAGCGCCAAGCCCTCCGGTTGCTCCGGCGCCATGACCACCAAAATGCTGCGGATAGCTTGCATGCTCGTCTCCCTGAGTGTCGAAATGTATAGATGAAGCTAACTATAGCTGGCGCCATGGCCGGCATTTCTTGACCAATATCAACGAGTTCGCTGGCTGTCCTGCATCTGGCTCGTATAATGGCGCATTTTTCAGATGGCCCGCCTTGCGTCTGCAACGCGCGGCACGCGAACGATGTGAGCCTATGCAACTGCTGCCGGAAATAGAAGCCTTTTTGCTGTGTCCTACGCCCGATAGCTGGATTGCCCAGGCTGTCACCCAGCAGGACATCTTGCTGATCGATCACGCCAATTGCGAGAAGAAGGCCGCGTCCACGGCCATGACCCTGCTGTTTCGCTATATCGAGAAGGCCGATCTGCAGTACCGCCTGTCGCGCCTGGCCCGTGAGGAGCTGCGCCACTTCGAGCAGGTGGCGGCGCTGATGAGCAAGCGCGGCATCGCCTACCGGCCGATCAGCGCGGCCCTCTATGCCCAGCGCCTGCACAAGCACATCCGCACCAGCGAGCCGCACAAGCTGGTCGATACCCTGATCGTCGGGGCCTTTATCGAAGCGCGCTCCTGCGAGCGCTTCTTCCGCCTGGCGCCGCATCTGGACGAGGAGTTGGCGCAGTTCTACCGTTCGCTGCTCAAGTCCGAGGCCCGGCACTACCAGGGTTATCTGAAGATGGCGCGCGATTACGCCGGGCAACCGATCGATGAGCGGGTGGCCTTCTTCGCCGAGGTCGAGCGCCAGGCCATTCTCACCCCCGACGCCGAATTTCGTTTTCACAGCGGCGCGGCGGCCTGAATCCGAGGGCGCGCCGAGGCGGGGCAATGTGTGTGCGGCCAAGCCCGGGTCGAGCCATGCCGCTGCACGGCAGGCCGGATGGCGCCGCCAGCGCTCGCCTCGAGGTCAGGCCTTGCTCGCTGATCGCGCGAGTCAGCCGCTGACCTCATCGTCGGTCTCCTCGACGATGGCCGGCAGCCCGAAAAATTGCCGGGCGCAGGCGCTGGTGTGGGCGGCCAGCTCGGCCTCGCTCTCGCCGCGGTGCAGCGCCACCTCGCGCAGCACCTCGCGCAGAAAGGCCGGCTCGTTGCGCCCACTCTTGGGTTTGGGCCGCAGGCTGCGCGGCAGCAGATAGGGCGCATCGCTCTCGAGCATCAGCCGACCGGCCGGGATCGAGCGCACCAGCGGATGCAGGTGGGTGCCGCGCCGTTCGTCGCAGATCCAGCCGGTGAGGCCGATATGCAGATCCAGGTCGAGGTAGCCGAACAGGGCGCGCTTTTCCCCGGTGAAGCAGTGCACCACCGCCGCCGGCAGGCGATCGCGGTAGTCGCGCAGTATCTGTAGCAGGCGCTGGTCGGCCTCGCGCTCATGCAGGAATACCGGGCGTTGCAGTTCCGCGGCCAGCGCCAGCTGTTCCTCCAGGGCCTTTTCCTGCTGCGGCCGCGGCGAGAAGTCGCGATTGAAATCCAGCCCGCACTCACCCACCGCACGCACCCGCGGCTCGCTCAGCAAGGCCTTGAGTTCGGCGGCGCTGCCGGCGTGCCAGTCCTTGGCGTCGTGGGGGTGGACGCCGGCGCTGCTGAACAGGCGCTGGCCCTGCGGATCGAGTTGCTGGCACAGGGCCAGGGCCTGCTGGCTGTCCTCCAGGCTGGTGCCGGTCAGGACCAACTGGCAGACCCCGGCGGCCTGGGCACGGGCGAGCAGCTCCTGGTGCTCGCCGGCGAAGCTGGAGTGGGTCAGGTTGACGCCGATATCGATCAGTTGCATGGCACTACCTCGAGCTGAAGAGCGCCAGCATATCAGAGCGCTTTCGCCACAAATGCCCCCCCGTTCGGCAAAAGTCGCCGCGCTGTTCCGACGGCCAGCGCTGGTATCGCTACGCCGGCTATGCGAACCTTGCCCCGCCCGGGAACTTGTCGAGCGCTCGCAACCGCTGAGGTCGCGCTCTCCTGGAACGCGCCGACCTTGCCCGGAGCCCCGATGTCGCGAGCCCTGCTAGCCCTCTGCCTGCTGCTTCTGCTGCCCTTGTCGGCCGCAGCGCGCCTGGCCGGCCCGCCGGAAGTCGCCCGGCCGGCGACGGCGCGCGACCTGGCGACGATTCGCAGCAGCGGCGAGCTGCGCGTGCTGGTCAACCAGAGCCGCAACAGCTCGGGGGAGGTCAAGGGCCAGAGCATCGGCGTCGAGTATCATCGTCTGCGCGCCTTCGAGCAGTTTCTCAATCGTGGCGCGGCCGATGGTCGCTCGCTCAGGCTCAAACTCATTCCCAGGGCCAAGGACCAATTGCTCGCCGCCCTGCAGCGCGGCGAGGGCGATCTGATCGCCCCGGGCGAGATGCTGAGCCTGCGCAAGGGCACCCGGGTCAGGGCCAGTGCGCCCATTCGCCGCCAGGTGCCGCTGATCCTGGTGACTCGCCAGGGCGAGCGCCGCTACCAGAACCTCGAGCAGCTGTCCGGACGCAGCATCGCCCTGGCGGCCGGCAGTGCCGCCGGCGAGGCGCTGGGGCAGCTCAATCAGCGCCTGTTGCACGACAAGCGCGCGCCCATCGTGATCGAGTGGGTCGACCCCAGCCTGGCGGTCGAGGATGTCCTGGAGATGGTCCAGGCCGGCATCTACAGCGTCACAGTGGTGGAGCAGTCGATCGCCGAGCGCTGGGCCAAGGTGATGCCGCGTCTGCGCCTGGAGCGTCATTTACCGGTGGGTCCGGCCGGCGACCTGCGCTGGTTCCTGCGCCCCGATGCGCCCATGCTGGCCGCCAGCATCGATCGCTTCCTCAAGGAGTACCGCAGTCCCGATGATCAGGACGCGGTGTTCCAGCGCGTCTACCGGCGCCTCTATCGGGTGCACTACCCGCTGGGACGCAACGAGCGCCTGCGTCTGGAGAAACTGCGCCCGCTGCTGCAGAAGCATGCCGCGCAGCAGCAACTCGACTGGCTGGCCCTGGCGGCGGTGGCCTTCAAGGAGTCGAGCCTCAATCCCGCCGCCCGCGGCGCCGGTGGCGCGACCGGGCTGATGCAGGTCACCCCGGTCGCGGCCCGTGCGGTCGGCGTCAGCGATATCGGCGTGCCGGACAACAATGTGCTGGCCGGGGCCAAGTACCTGGCCATGATTCGGCGCAATTATTTCAGCAGTCCCCAGCTCAACGAGCGCGAGCGCCTGGCCTTCGTGCTCGCCGCCTACAACATGGGGCCCAATCGGGTGCAGAGCCTGCGCGCCGAGGCCAAACGGCGCGGGCTCAACCCCAACCAGTGGTTCTTTCAGGTCGAGCGCATCGCCATGGAGCAGATGGGCATGGGGGTGGTCAGCTACGTCAGCAGCGTGAACAAGTACTACCTCGCCTATGACCGCTCGCGCTACCTGCTGGAACCGCAGTAGCGCCGTCGGTGGGATCCGCTGCGATCTGCTCCAGCCAGTCTACTGAGCCGCCTGCATCCGCGCCTGGGCCAGTTGTTCGGCGGCCTCCAGGCGCAGGCGTTCGCGGGCATCGAAGCGCTCGGCGGCCAGGCGCTCGATGGCCGCGGCCTTGTCATCTTCGCCCAGGCCCGGGCTGTTCTGGATGCGCGCACTGGCCTGGCGAAAGTCCTCCAGGCGCCGATGCCAGGCCTGGCGCTCGCGGTCCAGAGCTTCCAGGCGTTCGGTGGCCTGGCTGCCGACCAGTTGCAGGCGTAGCTGGCGAATCTGCTCGGCATTGCCGCCCTGGGCCTGAATCTGCGCGGTCTGCTGGCGCAGCTCAGTCTGCAGCTGGCTGAGCACGCCGGCCTGGAGTTCGGCCGGCAAGCCCTCGCGCAGGCGCTGCAGCGCCGCGCCCTTGGCCGCGGCATCGAGCGCGGCGTTCTGCTCGATCGCCAGGCGCTCCAGGCTGTAGCGGTTGTAGGCCTCTTCGCTGGCAAAGAAGGCCTGCTGCGCCTCCCGGCTGAACAGCCGCGCGCGCAGCGCCAGTACCGCCGCCTCGCGTTGGCGCAAGGCGTCCAGGCTGGCCAGTTGCGGCCAGTCGCGTTCCAGCAGCACCAGCTCGCGCTTGTATTGCAGGTACTGATCCAGCAAGGCCAGGGCCTGCTCGCGCGCCGGCGTCTGCAGCTGCGTGGCGATATAGGCCTGCAGGCGCTCGACGCTGGCGCGCAGCGGCTCCTCGCCCAGGGCCGTGAGGAAATAGTCGAAGATGCGTCGAATGTCTTCGCTGATGAGCAGCTGTCCGTCGGCATCCAGATGAAAGCGGCCATCGACTTCGGTGCCGGCGAAGGAGGGCGGCAGCGCCGGCTCCTGGGCGGCTGGCCGGGCCGGTTGCGCGGCCGCCGTTGCGGCCGCCTGCGGCAGCGCTGTCACCGGTTCGACGCTCCTGGCACTGGTGGGTGGCGGTGGGGGACTGATGGGGTTCGAGGGCAGGCCGATGAAGGTGGCGACGCCAAGGGCGAGCGCCAGGGGGGCGAGCAACAAGACTTTGTTCACGTGGGCTTCCACCGGGGAGATAGGGGTTGCGGAGCGGGGCCCGCAGGCCCCGGGTTGGCGTTAGAGGCCGTCGTTCTTCAGGCGATTGGCATGCTGGCGATAGACGCTCACCGGGTCGGTTTCGAACCAGCTGGTCAGGCCGAAGGTCTGGTTGACCTCATCCAGATGGTTCATCCGGTAGTTGTCGCGGATCACCTTGCCCAGGTGCGAGCTGCAGCGACCGACCAGGCCGTCGTTGGCTTCGCCGTTGAAGGTCAGCGAGGTGGCGCCCATCAGCAGGTCGCTGGGGTCGAGCAGGTGGGTCAGCGGGCTGGTGCCGCTCCAGGAGTAGTAGCGCACACCATTGACCTGGTAGGCGCCTTCGCCGCAGGCGGTGGTCGGGATGCCTTGCGGGAACTTGGCGTTGAAGCGCGCGGCGCCTGCGCTGTTGAGCGACTCCAGCGCGCCCAGGGCGTTCTGCGGGTTGCTGCTGGCGCTGCCGGAGAGGAAGTTGATCAGGCCGCCGAGGCCGTTGACGATGCCGGCCAGCAGGGTTTCGCCGGCCGAGCCCGGAGGCACCTGGCGAATGAAGTCGGCGGCGGCCGAGCCCTTGTGCGGCGAGCCGACGCTGGTGACGGAGGCGACCAGGTCCGGCCGTACCGCGGCGACATAGCGAATGGTCGGCCCACCGTGACTATGGCCGATCAGGTTGACCTTGGCCTTGCCGCTGATCGCGACTATCTCCTCGACCTGCTTGAGCAATTCCTCGCCGCGGGCCTCGGAGGTGTTCAACTGGCTGACCTCGGTGACGTAGACGCGGGCGCCGTCGCGCCGCAGCGCAGCGGGAATGCCGTACCAGTAGTCGACCCCGAGCAGGCTGTCGAAACCGAGCATGCCGTGGGTCAGCACCACCGGATACTTGGTCTGGGTATAGCCGGAAGAACCGAACCAGAAGGCCTGGGCTTGGCCGCAGGCGAGCAGGCCAGCCGAGAGTGAGAGGGCGAGCAGGGTCTTATTCTTATGCATGAGGCTCTCCAATGCAGTTGAGTGGGGCGATTCAGCCGTTTTTCTGCGTGGTCTGCCCGGGCGGTGGGCGCCTGCAACGGCCGGGGGGAGAGCGCAGGAACTGTGCCAGGATGCCAACAAGGCGCGCCGCGCCGCTCTAGAACAGGCACTTGCGTGCCAGCAAGCATCGCTGCGCTGAATGGGGAGATGAAGGGCGGGTGTTACGCGGTGAAACGCGCGGGTTAGTCGTTTGGCAACAACGGCCAGCGGCCGAGGCGATGATATTCAGGGCCTTGACGGCCCAGTTCGGAGGCCATGAGGACGAAATCCTTCACCGGCCAGTCGAAAGATGGCTGGTCTTGGCTGTCGAGCCTGTGGCACCGCCGCGCCAGGGTCAGGTGAGGGAAGAATGGCCGGTTGTCCAGGTCGAAGCCGCGCGCCAGCAGGCGCTGCTGCAGATCATCGGCCAGTTGCTTCAGGGCCGCGGGCGGCTGGCTGGGCGCCAGGTAGAGCAGGCCATTGCGCCGGCGTTTCAGTCGATCCAGACACAGCTCGAAGCGCGGCGCCGCGATGGCCGCAGCGAGTGCACGCAATTGCGCCAAGCATTCGGCAGGCTGCTGGCCGAGAAAGGCCAGGGTCAGGTGCAGATTGGCCGGGGCCACCGGGTTGGCGCGCAACCGCAGACCCTCGCGCCAGCTCGCGATGCATTCGGCCAGCGGCGCCGGGCAATCCAGGGCGAAGAACAGGCGCAGCGTCTCGACTTTCATTCGGCGGGCTCGCTCTGCCGGGCTTGCTTGACAGTATCGGCCAAGCCTCCCTAGCATGCCCGCCATGCGCCGATTTACACAGCTACTTGCGGGGCGCAGAGCCTGATGCCGCGGCACGGGCTCCCAGAGGTCTCGAACAAGGCCCGGAAATACCGCTAAAGCGCTGGTTCGGTGTCGCCTCCCACCGCTGCCCAGCGGATTCTTCGAGGCGGAGACCCGCAGATGACACATCCACAACCCCTGATTCGCCTGGCGCCCATTACCTCGGGGCGTCCCCGGGCCAATCCGAGGATTCTGCTCGCTGGCGCGCATCCGCCGACGCTGCTGCGCTATCTGGACGGCTGGCCGCGGCACTGGGGCGGCCGGCGTGCCTTTCTCATCGAATTCGTCCAAGAGCAGGCATCTTTGGCGCACTTCGCCAGCGACAGCTTCGACCTGGCGGTGATACCGGCGCCCGGCGTCGGGCAGGTGCAGGAGGTGGTGCGCGAGCTGACCCGGGTCGCCCGCCAGGGGCTGATCACCCGACGCTGAAGCCGGCCCGCTCAGGGGTAGTCGATGGCCAGCACATACCAGGTCTTCTCCCCGGTCGGGGTCTGCACCCGTACCTCGGCGTCCAGGGGCTTGCCGACCAGGGCGCGGGCCAGGGGCGAGTCGATGCTGATCAGGTTGAGCTTGAGGTCGAACTCGTCCGGGCCGACGATGCGATAGCGCGACTGCTGGGCGTCGTCATCCTCCAGGGTCACCCAGGCGCCGAAATAGACCTTGTCCGGGTCGCTGGGGCGGGCACTGACCACCTTGAGGTTCTCCAGGCGCTTGCTCAAGAAGCGCACGCGACTGTCGATTTCGCGCAGCATCTTCTTGCCGTAGGTGTACTCGGCGTTTTCCGAACGGTCACCCTGGGCCGCCGCCTCGCTGACCGCCTGGGTCACCTGGGGGCGGCGCACATGCCATAGCTCATGCAGCTCGGCGCGCAATCGCGCCTCGCCCTCGGGGGTGATCAGCGGGGTGCCGGCAGAACGGGGCGGACGGTAACGGCTCATCGGGCTCTGTCATATCCAGGGGCGGGCGATCTTATCAGGCCTCGCGCAGCACCGTCAGCGGGCTGGCGTTGAGCGCGCGGCGGGTGCCCAACACGCCGGCACCGCCGACCAGCAGGGCGCCCAGCAGCGGCAGCAGCAGCAGCCAGGGATGCGGCTGCCAGTCCAGTTCGAAGGCGAAGCGATAGAGCAACAGGCTGATCAATTCGCAGCCCAGCGCCGCCAGCAGGCCGCTGCTGGCACCGAGCAGGGCGAACTCGGTGCGCCGCGCGCGCAGCAGCAGCCGGCGGTCGGCGCCCAGGGCGCGCAGCAGAGCGCCCTGGCGGATGCGTTCATCGAGGGTGGCCTGCAGCCCGGCGAAGAGCACGGCCAGGCCGGCCGCCAGGACGAACAGCAGGACATACTCGATGGCCAGGGTGACCTGGGCGACTATGCTGCGGATTTGCGCCAGCAGCGACTCGACCTGCAGCAGGGTCACGGCGGGAAAGGCGCGGGCCAGCTCCACCAGCTGCTGCTCGTGACGCGGCGGCAGGTAGAAGCTGGTCAGGTAGGTGACCGGCAGATCCTGCAGGGTGCCGGGCTCGAAGATCATGTAGAAGTTGGGCTTGAAGTTGTTCCAGTCGACCTGACGCAGGCTGCTGACCCGCGCGTCGCGGCTGATGCCGCCGACGCTGAAGCTCAGGCGATCGCCCACCTTCAATTGCAGGCTCTCGGCCAGCCGCGCCTCCACCGACACCCCGGGCAGCTCGCCCCGCACCTGGCCGTTCCACCAGTGTCCGGCGCTCAGTTGGTTGTCCGGCGGCAGCTCCTCCGCCCAGGTCAGGCTGAGATCGCGGCTGACGGCGCGGTCGCCCTGGCTGTCCTTGCTCACCAGCTGGCGCACCGGCTCGCCATTGATCATCACCAGGCGTCCCTGGACCACCGGATAGAGGGGCGCGAAACGCGGCGACATGGCCGCCAGCCGGGCCTCGAAAGCGTCTTTGTCCGCCGGCAGAATATTCAGGGCGAAGTGATTGGGCGCCTGTTCGGGCAATTGATCCTGCCAGGTGTCGAGCAGTTCGCCGCGCAGCAGGGCGATCAGCGCCATGGCCAGAATGATCAGGCCGAAAGCCAGGGACTGGCCGGCGGCCGCCAGCGGATGGCGCAGCAGTTGTCCCAGGCCCAGGCGCCAGGGCAGGCTGGCGCGCGCCAGCAGGCGCCGCAGGCCCTTGAGGCCGTATAGCAGGAGCGCACCAAGAATTAGAACCGCGAGCAGTCCGCCGGCCAGCAGGGCCAGGGTCAGCGGCAAATCCAGGCTCAGGCGCCACATGATCAGCCCCAGGGCCAGCAATGCGGCGCCGTAGACCAGCCAGGAGCTGGCCGGAACCGGCAAAAGGTCGCGCCGCAGCACGCGCAGCGGCGGCACCCGGCCCAGCGCCGCCAGCGGCGGCAAGGCGAAACCGGCCAGCGCCACCATGCCGGTGGCCATCCCGGCCAGCGCCGGTGCCATTCCGCCGCCGGGTATGGCGGCCGGCAGCAACTCGCGCAGCACATGGAACAGGCCGTACTGGGCAAGCCAGCCGAGCAGGGCGCCAAGCAGGCAGGCGCTTAAGCCCAGCAAAGCCAGTTGCAGGGCAAACAGGCTGAGGGTCTGCCGTCGCGACAGGCCCAGGCAGCGCAGCAGGGCGCTGGCGTCGAA
>JBFHKK010000041.1:0-11297 GCA_041595475.1 Pseudomonas sp.
CCACCTGGAATATATCGACGAGGCCGACGTGCAGGCCATGGCCGCGGCCGGCACAGTGGCGGTGCTGCTGCCCGGCGCCTTCTACTGCCTGTGCGAGAGCCGCCGGCCGCCGGTCGAGCTGCTGCGCCGCCACGGCGTGGCCATGGCCCTGGCCAGCGACCTCAACCCCGGCACCTCGCCAGTGTTGTCGCTGCGCCTGATGCTCAACATGGCCTGCACCCTGTTCGGCCTGACTGCGGAGGAAGCCCTGGCCGGGATTACCCTGCATGGCGCCCGGGCCCTGGGCCTGGGCGAGCGCCTGGGCAGCCTGGAGGCGGGCAAGTTTGCCGATTTCGTCGCCTGGGAGATCAATCATCCGGCCGAACTGGCCTACTGGCTGGGCGGCGATCTGCCCAAACGCATCGTGCGCCACGGCGAGGAGTTGAGTGATGGATGAGGTTCTGAGTTTTTCCCGCGGGCAGGTGCCGCTGCTGATCAGCATTCCTCACGCCGGCACCCGCCTGACCCCGGCGGTCGAGGCCGCGCTGGTGCCGGCGGCCCGCCAGTTGCCGGATACCGACCGGCATCTGCCGCGGCTCTATGGCGTCGCCGCCGCCGAGTTGGGCGCCGGCCTTCTCGCCGGCGAGTACTCGCGCTATGTCATCGACCTGAATCGTCCGGCCGACGACGCGCCGCTCTACAGCAGTGCCACCACCGGGCTGTTCCCGCAGATCCTATTCGACGGCGCGCCCCTGTTCGAGCCCGGCCGCGCGCCGTCGGCGGCCGAGCGGGCGCGCTATCTGGCCGAGATCTGGACGCCCTATCACCGCACCCTGGAAAACGAACTGCAGCGGCTCAAGGATGAATTCGGCTATGCCCTGCTATTCGAGGCCCATTCGATCCGCTCGCGGGTGCCCTTGCTGTTCGACGGTCGCCTGCCCGACCTGAATCTGGGCAGCCATGACGGCGCCAGTTGCGCCGAGGGCCTGGCCGCGCGGCTCGAGCGGCTGTGCGCCGAGGCCGAAGGCTATAGCCAGGTGCGCGACGGCCGCTTCAAGGGCGGCTACATCACCCGTCACTATGGCCGCCCGGAGCAGCAGGTGCATGCCGTGCAACTGGAGCTGACCCAGCGCAACTACATGGACGAACAGCCGCCTTTCGCCTACCGCGAGGATCTTGCCGTGCCGACCCAGGCGCTGATCCGCCGGTTGCTGCAGGCCATGCTCGACTGGGGGCGCGAGCGCTACCGGCGCTGAGCGCGGCACTGCGGTTGGCCGCGGCTATTCCCAGCGCAGCCGTGCCAGCTTCCACTGGCCGTCTTGCTGCCACCACTCCAGCTCGACGCTGTAATGCCGGGCGCTGTCGGGAAGCAGCCCCTCGGCGCCGGTCAGGGCCACCTGCGCGCGGGTGTGGCCGCGGTCGCGGTAGCTGGCATCCAGCCGGCTCTCACTGCTCAGGGCCAGCACCCGGATCTGCTTGTGGCGCAGGAACATCAGGGCCATGGTGCGCCTCGCCCAGTCGCGGTCGTACTGCTGTTGCGCGGAAAACTGCGGGTGCAGCTGCTCCAGCACCGCGCCTGGGTCCTTGGCCTCCAGGTTGGCCTGCAACTCCTCGGCGGCCGCCTCCAGCGCCGCCTGCGGATCATCGCCCGCGCGGCAGCCGCCCAGCAGCGTGAAAAGCGCGATAAAGGCCGGGACAATTAGGCGTGCCTGCATGCTGAATGCCTCTTTCATGGTTATGATGCTGGACAGAGCGGGAAACGGCAGCGTAGCAGCCCGGAGGGGCCCACTCGTCTTAAGCCGCAACCTGACGCGCAGCCTACGCACAGAATCAGGAGCAAGCCATGCAGACGTTGTATCCGGAGATCAAGCCCTACGCGCGCCATGAGCTGGCGGTCGAAGCGCCGCATGTGCTCTACCTGGACGAGAGCGGGTCGCCCGATGGTCTGCCGGTGGTGTTCATTCATGGCGGTCCCGGGGCCGGCTGCGATGCCCTCAGTCGGCGCTTCTTCGATCCGACGCTGTACCGCATCGTCACCTTCGACCAGCGCGGCTGCGGCCGTTCCACGCCGCATGCCAGCCTGGAGCACAACACCACCTGGCATCTGGTCGCCGACCTGGAGCGCATTCGCGAGCATCTGGGCATCGACAAGTGGGTGCTGTTCGGCGGCTCCTGGGGTTCGACCCTGGCCCTGGCCTACGCCCAGCGCCACCCCGAGCGGGTGCATGGGTTGATCCTGCGCGGCATCTTCCTCTGCCGGCCGCAGGACTTTCACTGGTTCTATCAGGAGGGCGCCAGCCGCCTGTTCCCCGACTACTGGCAGGACTACCTGGCGCCGATTCCGCCGAACGAGCGCGGCGAGCTGATGCAGGCCTTCTACAAGCGCCTGACCGGCCCCGACCAGATCGCCCAGATGCATGCGGCCAAGGCCTGGTCGAGCTGGGAAGGGCGCACCGCCACGCTGCGCCCCAACCCCAAGGTGGTCGAGCGTTTCAGCGAGGCGCACCGGGCGCTGTCGATCGCCCGCATCGAATGCCATTACTTCGTCAACAACGCCTGGCTGGAGCCCGATCAGCTGCTGCGCGACATGCCGAAGATCGCCCACCTGCCGGGCGTCATCGTGCATGGCCGCTACGATCTGATCTGCCCCCTGGACAACGCCTGGGCGCTGCATCAGGCCTGGCCCAACAGCGAGCTGCAGATCATCCGCGACGCCGGTCATTCGGCGGCCGAGACCGGCATCACCGATGCCCTGGTGCGGGCCAGCAGCCAACTCGCCCGGCGCCTGCTCGACCTGGCTCCCGAAGAGGCATGAAGGCGCTGATTCAGCGGGTCCGCTGTGCTCGCGTCGAGGTCGCCGGCGAGGTGGTCGGCGCCATCGACCAGGGACTGCTGGCGCTGATCGGCGTCGAGCCGCAGGACTCGCCCGAGTCGGTGCCCAAGTTGCTGCACCGTTTGCTCAACTACCGGGTGTTCGCCGATGCCGCGGGCAAGATGAACCTGTCGCTGAGCGATGTCGCTGGCGGCCTGCTGCTGGTCTCGCAGTTCACCCTGGCCGCCGATACCAAGAGCGGCCTGCGCCCGAGCTTCTCCACGGCCGCGGCGCCGGCTCAGGGCGCGGCGCTGTTCGATCTGCTGGTCGCGCAGGCCCGCGCCCGGCATCCGCTGGTGGCCAGCGGCCGCTTCGGCGCCGACATGCAGGTGCACCTGGTCAACGATGGTCCGGTGACCTTTCTGCTCGAAGTCTGAGCCTCAGGCCTGCTGCCGGGCCGGCTCCAGGCCCTGGTCCTGCAGCCACTCCAGGGTCAGCTCGCGAATCTGCCGCGCCTCGAAGACGCGCCAGGCCTGGCGCGCCTGGGGCAGGCTGTCGAGCTGGTAGTCGAAGGTGCGCAGCGGCTTGCGCCCGGCCAGGGCCTGGCTGAGCAGGGCATGGGCGTGGGGATCGTGCAGCTCGAACAGGAAGGCCTCGCGCATGGCCAGGGCCAGGCCGGCCGGCAGCGGCTCTATGGCCAGGTAGCGCTCGGGATCGACGTCGTACTTGTCGTCGGCGCCGGGCAGCGGGTCGCCGGGCGCCAGGGTCAGCACGGCGCCGCTGTCGAGGTCGAGATAGTGCGGCAGCTCGTCCTGGGCCAGCAGGGCCTGTTCGATTCGCGGCAGGTCGAGGGTCAGGGGGCGCATGACGATCTCCTCCGGGTTCGCAACAGCCATGACCATAGCGCCGCGGGGCGCAGCAGGACAAGCGCCGGCTCAGAACAAGCGGGCCAGCAGCGCCACGACTGCGGTTTCTACCCGCAGGATGCGCTCGCCCAGTTGCACCGGCTGCAATCCGGCGGCCTGCAGCAGCTCCACCTCGTAGGGAATCCAGCCGCCCTCAGGGCCGATGGCCAGGGTCACCGGCTGCGCGAGAGCGCGCGGGCAGGGCGGGTAGGCGCCGGGGTGGCCGATGAGGCCGAGGCTACCGGCCGCCAGTTGCGGCAGGCGATCCTCGACGAAGGGCTTGAAGCGCTTCTCGAGGATGACCTCGGGCAGGACGGTATCGCGCGCCTGTTCCAGGCCGAGGATCAACTGCTCGCGTATGGCCGCCGGTTCGAGGAAGGGCGTCTGCCAGAAGCTTTTTTCGACCCGCAAGCTGTTGAGCAGGATCAGTTTCGGCACGCCCATGGCGCTGATGGTCTGCAGCACTCGCCTGAGCATCTTCGGTCGCGGCAGGGCCAGCAGCAGGGTCAGCGGCAGCTTGGCCGGCGGTGGCTGGTCCAGCTCGACCTGCAGTTCTGCGCTTGCGCTATCGAGATGAAGCAAGCGGCCGGTGCCCATCAGGCCGCCCAGACGGCCGACCCGCAAGCGGTCACCGGCCTCGGCGCGATGCACCTCATGTAAATGGGTCAGGCGGCGGCCGCTCAGGCGCACGCGATCGGGGGCGATGAAATCGCCTTCTTCCAGCAGCAGCAGGTTCATGGCTGCGAACTGGGAGGCGGCTCTTCGGCGTCCTGCTCGGGCGCCTCGTCCTCTGGCTCGGCTTCGGCGTCGGCCTGGTCGCGTTTCTTGACCAGGCTGCCGAACAGCACCCCGGCCTCGAACAGCATCCACATGGGCACCGCCAGCAGCGTCTGGGAGAAGATGTCCGGTGGCGTCAGTACCATGCCCACGGCAAAGCAGCCGACGATCACATAGGGGCGACTCTTGCGCAAAGTGGCGACATCGACGATGCCGACCCAGATCAGCAGGAAGGTCGCCACCGGAATCTCGAAGGCCACGCCGAAGGCGAAGAACAGGGTGAGGACGAAGTCCAGGTACTGGCCGATGTCGGTCATCATCGCCACCCCTTCCGGGGTCACGCTGGCGAAGAAGCCGAACATGATCGGAAACACCACGAAATAGGCGAAGGCCATGCCGGCGTAGAACAGCAGGATGCTGGAGATCAGCAGGGGCACGGCGATACGTTTTTCCTGCTGGTACAGTCCTGGGGCGATAAAGCCCCAGATCTGCTGCAGGATGATCGGCATGGACAGGAAGAGCGCGACCATCAGGGTCAGCTTGAAGGGCGTGAGGAAGGGCGAGGCGACGCCCGTGGCGATCATGGTCGCGCCTTCCGGCAGGTAGGCGCGCAGGGGCGCGGCGACCAGCGCGTAGATGTCCTGGGAGAAATAGAACAGGCCGGCGAACAGCAGCAGCACGGCGACGACGCTGCGCAGCAGACGGCTGCGCAGTTCCGCCAGGTGCGCGACCAGGGGCATTTCCTGGTCGCTTTCCGGTAGTTGGCTCATGGTTGCTTGGGCGCTTCCTGGGGTGCGTCTTGCGGCGCGGGGGCTGCGGTGGCCGGGCTGTCGCTGGCCTTGTCTGCGACCTGGGTGCTCGCCAGCAGGTCCTGCTTCATCGCCTTCATCTCGCGTTCGAGCTCGAGGATCTGCTCGTTATGCAGCTGCCGACGAATCTCGTCGGCGCCGATTTCCCGTTCGACCTCGGCCTTGATCGCGCTGAAGCTGCGCTTGAGCCGGCCGATCCACAGGCTGGCGGTGCGCACGGCCTCGGGCAGGCGCTGCGGGCCGAGCACCAGCAGGGCGACCAGAGCCACCAGCAGCAGCTCGGTAAAGCCGATATCGAACATGCGCCTGGGCTCTTAGTCTTTCTTGCTCGGTTCTTCGACCTTGTGTGCCTGGGCGTCGATGGTCTGCCCCTTGGGCTGTTCGACGGCGGGTTTCTCGCCCTCGTCGTTGCCCACCGACTTGCGGAAGCCCTTGATGGCATCGCCCAGGTCAGAGCCCAGGTTCTTCAGACGCTTGGTGCCGAACAACATGACCACGATCAAGAGGATGATCAGAAGTTGCCAGATGCTAATGCCGCCGAATCCCATGATGGGTACTCCGTGATAAAGGGTTGATTAGTTGTGCGGCCGCGCGGCTTTTTCCGCGTGGCCGGACAGGCCGAAGCGCCGCTCCAACTCATCGAGCACGGCCTGGGGGTGCTGGCCGAGGGCGGCGAGCATCACCAGGCTGTGGAACCAGAGGTCGGCGGTTTCGTAGATCAGTTCGCTGCAGTCGCCGCTGGCGGCCGCGTCCTTGGCAGCCAGAATGGTTTCCACCGACTCTTCGCCGAGCTTCTCGAGGATCTTGTTCAGACCCTTGTGATAGAGGCTGGCGACATAGGAGCTGTCGGCGCTGGCGCCCTTGCGTGATTCCAGCACTTCGGCCAGGCGGGAGAGGGTGTCAGTCATGCCGGTGTCCTGGGTAGATGGCCTGCGGGTTCTTGAGTTGGGGCTCGACGATCTGCCAGGCGTCGTTCTCCAGCACTCGATAGAAGCAACTTTCGCGCCCGGTATGACAGGCGATGCCGCCGAGTTGCTCGACCTTGAGGATGATCACGTCGGCGTCGCAGTCCAGGCGCAGCTCGTGCAGTTTCTGTACATGGCCGGACTCCTCGCCCTTGCGCCACAGCTTGCCGCGCGAGCGCGACCAGTAGATGGCGCGCTGCTCGCTGGCGGTCAGGGCCAGGGCCTCGCGGTTCATCCAGGCCATCATCAGCACCCGGCCGCTCTGGTAGTCCTGGGCAATCGCCGGCACCAGGCCGTCGCTGTTCCAGTTGATCTCGTCGAGCCAGTCGTTCATCGCTAGTTCCGCCCGTCGCGGGCCCGTGGGGTGAAGGAGTAGTGTGCCAGTGGCGCCCTGAACTGGCTATCGGCGCAGGACCAGGAACAGGCCGCCGGCGAGCATGATCCAGTTCGGCCAGGCCGGCAGAGTCATGGCCAGGCCCTGACTTGCGGCGCCGGCGACCAGCAATGCACCAAGAAGGCGCAGCGGCCACTGACCTGCCTGCACCACTTTGGCCGGCTGGGCCGGCTGCTGATGGCTGAGGCGCTCCAGGGTGTCGCGGGCCATCTGCGACAGGTGCGGCACCTGCTCGGCCTGCAGCTGCAGGTTGCGCAGCAGATGCAGCGGGCTGATGCGCTCGCGCATCCAGCGCTCCAGGAAGGGTTGCGCGGTGGTCCACAGATCGAGGTCCGGGTACAGCTGGCGGCCCAGGCCTTCGATGTTCAGCAGGGTCTTCTGCAGCAGCACCAGTTGCGGCTGCACCTCCATGTTGAAGCGCCGTGCGGTCTGGAACAGACGCAGCAGCAACTGGCCGAAGGAAATGTCCTTGAGCGGGCGCTCGAAGATCGGCTCGCATACGGTGCGAATCGCCGCCTCGAAGTCGTTGACCCGGGTGCTGGGCGGAACCCAGCCCGAATCGATATGCAGCTGGGCCACGCGGCGGTAGTCGCGCTTGAAGAAGGCGAGCAGGTTGCGCGCCAGGTAATCCTGGTCCTCGGCGGTGAGGCTGCCGATGATCCCGCAGTCGACCGCGATGTACTGGGGGTTCCAGGGCTGGCGGGTGCTGACGAAGATGTTGCCCGGATGCATGTCGGCGTGGAAGAAGCTGTCGCGAAAGACCTGGGTGAAGAAGATCTCCACCCCGCGTTCGGCGAGCAGCTTCATGTCGGTGCGCTGGTCGGCCAGGCTGGCCAGGTCGGTCACCGGAATGCCGTAGATGCGCTCCATCACCAGCACCTTGGGCCGGGACAGTTCCCAGTAGACCTGGGGCACGTAGAGCAGCGGCGAACCGTCGAAGTTGCGCTTGAGCTGGCTGGCATTGGCCGCTTCACGCAGCAGGTCGAGCTCGTCGTAGATGGTTTTCTCGTAGTCGCTGACCACCTCCACCGGGCGCAGCCTGCGCGCATCCGGCGAGGCCTTCTCGGCCAGCTTGGCCAGCAGGAACAGCCAGGCCAGGTCCTGGCGAATCACCGGCTTGAGGCCGGGGCGGATCACCTTGACCACCACCTCCTCGCCGCTCTTGAGCTGGGCGCCGTGGACCTGGGCGACCGAGGCCGAGGCCAGCGGCTGGGCATCGAAGCGGGCGAAGGCCTCGCTCACCGGCATGCCCAATTGGGCCTCGATCAGGGCCAGGGAATGGGTCGGGTCGAAGGGCGGCACCTGATCCTGCAGTCTGGCCAGTTCGTCGGCGATGTCCGGCGGCAGCAGGTCGCGGCGGGTGGACAGCAACTGGCCGAACTTGATGAAGATCGGCCCCAGTTCCTCGAAGGCCAGGCGCAAGCGCGCACCCCTTGGCAGGCTCGCGGCGCGGCGCGGCAGCCAGTGCCAGGGCAGGGCGAAGCGCAGGGCGCGCAGCCAGAACGGCACGGGCAGGGCGAACAGCAGGTCATCGAGCTGGTAGCGGATGATGACGCGCTGGATACGAATCAGACGACGGACGGCGAGCAGCTTCATGCGGTGGGCTTATGGCGTTGAAGGAGTCGCTCGATGCGGGCATCGAGACGGTCCAGATCGAGCTTGAGGCGGTCGAGCTCGGCGAAGCGCGCCTCGGCTTCGCGGCGCCCGACCAGGGTGCGCGACTCCTCGCTGAGGTAGTCGGCCAGATTGCCGCGCAGGCTGCCGGCGGCCTGGCCGGCCCAGTCGGCGCGGCTGCGCAGGTGGCTGCCGAGCAGCTGCGCGGCGACCGGGCCGAGCCAGCGCGACAGCTCGTACTCCCAGTCGAGTTCGAGATCCTGAAGGACGGCCGCCAGCTCCAGCAGCGCCGTGCTGTCGCCCAGCAGTTCGACTTCGCGGCTGTGCAGCACCGCGCTCTTGTCGGCACTGAGGGCCAGGCGCATGAGGCTGGCGGCCGGTGCGCGCAGGCGGCAGTGGATCGCGCCTTCCCAGTGTCCGGCCAGGCGCAGGCCTTCGCCGTCGGCCAGGATAAACAGCACCATCTTCGGTGCCAGGGCCTCCACTGCAATGACCCGACCCTGCAGGCGCGCCAGGCGCGGCAGGGCCGTGCTGTCGAGGGCCAGTACCCGATTGAGGCCGAGCTCCAGGCTCGCCAGCAGGGTGGCCGTGAGCATCAGGGCTTGATGCCGCGGTGCAGGGCGACGATGCCGCCGGTCATGTTGTGATAGGTCACCCGCTCGAAGCCGGCCTCGACCATCATCGCCTTGAGGGTGTCCTGATCCGGGTGCATGCGGATCGACTCGGCCAGGTAGCGATAGCTGTCGGCGTCGTTGGTGATCAGCTTGCCCATCAGCGGCATGAAGCGGAACGAGTAGCCGTCGTAGATCTTCGACAGGAGTTCACTGGAGGGCTTGGAGAATTCCAGCACCAGCAGCCGGCCGCCGGGCTTGAGTACGCGCAGCATGGAGCGCAGGGCGACTTCCTTGTGGGTGACGTTGCGCAGGCCGAAGGCGATGGTCACGCAGTCGAAGTGATTGTCGGGAAAGGGCAGCTTCTCGGCGTCGGCCTGGACGAAGCGGACGTTGCCGGCCACGCCGCGATCGAGCAGGCGATCGCGGCCGACCCGGAGCATGGATTCGTTGATGTCGGCCAGCACCACCTCGCCCTGGGCGCCGACCAGGCGGGCGAACTGCTTGGTCAGATCGCCGGTGCCGCCGGCGATATCCAGCACCCGATTGCCGCTGCGCACGCCCGACAGCTCGATGGTGAAGCGCTTCCACAGGCGATGCAGGCCGCCGGACAGCAGGTCGTTCATCAGATCGTACTTGGCGGCGACCGAGTGGAAGACCTCGGCGACCTTCTCCGCTTTCTGGCTTTCCGGCACCTTCTGAAAGCCGAAGTGCGTGGTCGGTTCGCTGTCGCTGCGCTTGTGCGGATCGTTCATGTCGCCCTTACCTAGCAGAGAGGCTGGTTCAAAGTGGTGGCCATTCTAAACCCGTGGCCTACCTTTGTCTTGACGCGAGCACGGCGGGCGAGACCGGGCGCCGGGCTGGTATAGTCGTGCCGGTTGCAGACGCAGTCAGGAGAAGTGCGATGGCCAAGATCAATGTAGAACGCTCCCACTCGCTCGGTCGCGCGCTGGCGCGGGAGAAGGCCGAGCAATTGGCCGAGCGCCTGGCGCGTGAGTACGAGGTGCGTTATCGCTGGAGTGGCGACACCCTCGAGTTCAAGCGCAGTGGCGCCGACGGTCGCATCGAGGTGGGCGACGACCGCGTCAGCGTGCAACTCAATCTCGGCCTGCTGTTGTCGGCGCTGAGCGGCAGCATCAAGCGGGAAATCGAGGACGTGCTGGATCAGAGCTTGAAGGCCTGACGATCGGTGGCGGAAAAACTTTGCTGGCTAGTATGCGGTTTCTAATTTTTATCGATAACGTTCACCTAAGCCTGCATTCAGTGGGCGTTTGCTCAAACTACCGCCAATGAGGTGCACCATGTCGAAAGTTGCCGTTAAGAAGAAAGCCGAAGTCGAAGCCAAAGCCGGCGTGCTGGGCGACGTTAAAGATTACGCTCGTAAGGTCTGGCTGGCCGGCCTGGGCGCTTACGCCAAAGCGGGCAAAGCGGGTCAGGAAGGCGCCGAGTATTTCAAGGAGCTGGTCAAGGCCGGCGAAGGCGTAGAAGAGCAGGGCAAGAAGCTGGTCACCGAGCAGGTCGAAGCCGCCAACAGCCAGATCGACAGCGTCACCAGCAGCGTCAAGGGCAAGGTTGAAGTCCAGCTCGACAAGATCGAGAAGGCTTTCGACAATCGCGTCGCCAGCGCCCTGAACCGCCTGGGCATTCCGTCCAAGCAGGACGTCGACGCCCTCTCTGCTAAGCTGGATTCGCTGAGCGTTCTGCTTGAGCAGGTTGCTCGCGCCAAATAAGAAGGAGATCGGCAATGGCTGGTAAGAAAACTACTGAGAAGCAAGGCAGCTCCGTGATCGGCGAAGTCGAGAAGTATTCGCGTCAGATCTGGCTGGCCGGCCTGGGCGCCTATTCGAAGGTCAGCAAGGACGGCAGCAAGCTGTTCGATACGCTGGTCAAGGATGGCGAGCAGGCTGAAAAGCAGGCTAAGCAGGAAGTCGACAAGCAGGTCGATTCCGTCAAGTCCAAGGTCGAAACCAAGGTCAGCTCGGCCCGCTCCAAGGTCGACGAAGTCAAGGACAAGGCCCTGGGCAAGTGGAACGAGCTGGAAGAGGCCTTCGACAAGCGTCTGAACAACGCCATCTCGCGTCTCGGCGTGCCGAGCCGCAATGAGGTCAAGGCGCTCAACGCCAAGGTCGAGAGCCTGACCAAGAAGGTCGAGCAACTGACCGGCCTGTCGGCCAAGGCTGAGAAGCCTGCTGCCAAGCCCGCTGTAGCCAAGCCAGCCGCTGCCAAGAAGCCTGCCGTGAAGAAGGCGCCGATTGCCAAGGCCGTCGCGCCTGCCGCAGCCGAGCCAGTAGCACCGGCCGCTGCACCTGCAGCGCCTGAGGCTCCGAAGGCGCCGAGCAGCCAGTCCTAAGCGGCTGCTCTGATTACGCAAACGCCCGGCCCAGTGCCGGGCGTTTGCGTTTAAGGGTTCAGGCTTGCAGGTAGCGCTGGG
>JBFHKK010000042.1:0-11194 GCA_041595475.1 Pseudomonas sp.
AAATGAGCCAGGCGCGCCTGCCGCGGCGCACTCAGGCCGCATCGGCGCGGTTGCGCAGCAGACTCGCGGCCATCAGCAGCAGCAGGCCGACGCCGGCCAGCAGCACCGCCCACAGCCCCCAGCGCTGCCAGTCCGGCCCGGGCGGCGCTGGGGGCGTCGGCGCCGCCGCTTCTGCGGCCAGACTGGCGACTGCGAGACCGGCCAGACGCTCGGGCTGGTAACCCGGGATCAGGGTGCTCAGCGGCAGGTCGCCGGCCTGGCCAGCGGCCTTGCCGACTGCCAGCACATAGGGCGGCTCGCCACGGGCGAGAAACACCACCTGGGTCGGCTCGACACCCACCTGCAGCAGCGGCGCGGCACTGCCCAGGCCGCCGCCGCGCGCATCGATCTGCAGGCGCAGCTGGCCGACCGGGGCGCCGGACAGTGCCAGCTCATCCTGCCGCAGCTCCTGACCCTCCTGATTCAACCGATAGAGCAGGCCTTGGCCCAGCGGCTGCCACTGGCGACCGCCTTCGCGGCGGCCGCTGACGCGCACCGGCAACAGGCTGTTGGCCGGCGGCAACTCCAGCCGCAGGCGCTGCAGCGGCAGGCTCAGCGGCAGCTCCCAGTGGTATTCGCCGGGGCCGACCCGGCTTGGCGCGAGGCCCGGCGACCAGCTCAGGGCAGCGACCGCGCCGGTGCTGCTGCGCACCTGCGCCGAGCGCAACTGCGGAGCCTGCTGCGGGCTGCGCCAGAGCAGGCGCAGGTAGCGCGCCGATTGTCCCGGCAGGGCCAGCTCGCGCTGCTCGATGCGCTCGCCGTCGAAGGACAGCCGGGCGATCTGCCCCTCGCCCCAGGAACGCCAATGCAGCAGATCGTCGCTGGCCTCGATGGAAAAGCGCTGGAAACCCTGCTCCTCGCCGTGCCAATCGAGAATCAGGCCATGCAGTGGCGCCTCGGCCTCGCTGGCATCGAGCAACCAGCCGCGCAGCACCTGGGCCTGGCCCGGCGCTGCGGGTTCGGGCAGAACCTCGACCAGGGTGCCGCTGGCGCTGCGCTGCACCCGCAGGTTGGGCCATTGCTCGAGATCCTGCTCGGCATACAGCGGGAAGGGCTTGACCGACCAGTGCTGATGGCTGCCGCCCTGACTCAGGGCGCCGCGCTTGAGGGCATAGGCCAGCGGCTCGCCGGCGCCGTTGAACACGCGCAGATCGCGCAGGTCGGCATGTCGGGCCGCCAGGTGCAGGGTCACGGGCAACTCCATGCGGTACCAGGGCCCCGCCCCGCTCAGGCTCAAGGGCAGCTGGCGGGCGTAATCGCTCGGCCTTTCCTCGGCCAGCGCCGCCGGCAAGGCCAGCGCCAACAGCAGGCCCTGGATCAGATGACGGATCTTCATGACTGCACGGGCTCCTGTTCTACTTGCTGCGGCCGCGGCGGCAGCGGCGCGAAATAGCCGACCACCAGCAACAGCAGGCCGACGCCGATAAAGGACACGATACGTTCCAGGCCGCCACGGTTGCCCAGTTCGATCACGAACAGCTTGGCCACCACCACAGCGATCAGAGCCGCGCCCACCAGCCACAGCTCGCGGCGCAGACGCAGGTGACCGGCGACCATCAGGGCCAGGGCGATCAGGGTCCAGACCAGCGACAGCCCGGCCTGCACCTGCATCGACTCGAACAGTGGCTCGGCCCGATAGGGCACGCCGCCCCACTGATGCGCCGTGCGCAGCACCGCGGTGGTCAGCAGGAGGAACAGCGAGGCGCCGCCGAGCAACTGCGGCAACTGGCCGCCACACCAGTTGGCCAGGCCCAGGGCCGACTGGGCGCCGCGCAGCCACAGGCAGATGGCGCCCAGGCTGATCAGCAGGCCCAGCTCCAGCGGATTGAGCAGCGGCAGATAGACCAAGGGCTCGGCGGCGCCGTCGCTGAACAGGCAGGCCAGCCAGAACCACAGCAGCATCAGCAGTGCCAGGGGCGCGGCCGCCAGCAGGCGATACTCGCGGACATGGGCCGCCAGCGGCCAGGGCCATGGCCGACCCGCAGCGGGCGCCCAGGCCGCCATCAGCCACAGATAGGCGCTGGGCAGCAGCGCCCAGCCCAGCCAACGCCAGGCGTTGTAGTGCTCGGCCAGCACATAGAGCCCGTAACGCAGCTCCAGGGATAGAACGGCGAGCAGCAGCCAGCAGCCCAGCACATGGGCGGCGCTCAGGGCGCCGGCCGGCAGCAGCTGGGCCAGAAGGCGCAACATCCGCAGCTGGACGACGAACAGCGCCAACCAGGCCAGCCCGCCCAGATGGGCCGCCGGATGGTAGTCCGGACGCCAGGCCAACAACAGTATCAGCGCTGCGGCCGGCACCAGCAGGGTGCACAACAGGGCCAGGCCGCGCCAGGCCGCACGCTGCGCCCACTGCGTCCAGAGCGCGACACTGGCCGCGGCCGCCAGCAGCAAGAACGCCGGCTGTTGCGGCGCAGGCGCGAAGCGCAGCACCTCGGCGACCAGGCTCAGGCTCCACCAGGCGGCGCCCCAGACCAGCAGCAACTGCGACAGGCGCCCCAGGCTGGTCGGTGCCAGCAGCGCCTGCTGGCTGCCGGCCAGCGGCCGCTGCAGGCGCCAGGCGCCGAGCAGCGCGGCAAGGCCCAGAATCGCCGGGGTCCAGAAGCCGCCGTGGGCCAGCGGACGCAGGTCGGCGGCGTCCAGCGAGCCATGCAGCAGCGGGCTGGCCAGCAGGAACGCCAGCCCGCCCAGCCCCTGCAACAGCAGGCCGAAGAAGAAGCCGGCGCGTTGCTGGCCGTGCAGGCTGAGCCAGAGGATGAGCAAGCCGCTGGCGCCCCAGACCGCCGCGGCGCTGGCCCAGGGCAGGACGAACAACACCGCCAGATTGAGCAATGCCAGCCCCGCCAGCAGCACCAATGACAGCCCCAGCAGCAGCCGCCGGTCGCCGGCGATCTGCCGGTCGCGGACCGCCAGGAGCATCGCGCCAATCATCGCCAGGCCGATCAGGCTGGCCGTCAGCAGGCCGCGCCAGCCGGCAGCGAATACCAGGCCGCCACTGCCGGCGCTCAGCTGGGTGAGGAACAGGCCGCCGCCGAGCAGCTGCACCAGCAGGGCGCCGAACACCAGGGTCCGCACGCCTATGCGCAGGCCGATCAGCAGGGTCGCCAGGCCGGCCAGCGCCCAGGCCATGGCCGTGCCCTCGGCGGCGAAGCACAGGGGCGCGACCAGGTAGAGGAAGGCCAGCCCGGCCCCGGCCAACAGCGGCAGCCCGCGCCGCTCCCAGGTCGATGAGTCGGCCTCGGGCGCCGCGCGCAGCGCCCGGAAGCTGAACAGCAGGGCGGCGCCGAGCATCAGGGCGCCCAGCGGCGAACCGGCCAGCAGGGTCTCAGTGCCGAGGTCCAGGTCGGCGACGAAGGCCAGCGCCGCGCCGGCCTGCAGCAGCAGGGCGAAGGCGCGGGCCAGGCGGCGCCGCTGGCGCAAGCCGAGCCAGAAGATGCCGGCGCCTTCCACCGCCCAGGCGGCGGACGTCCAGCGCGCATCCAGGGCCAGCGGAATCGCCAGGGTGGCGAACACCACCCCCAGGGCCAGACAGCCCTCCATCAGCAGCAGCAGGCGCGCGCCGCCGCGTTGGGCCAGCAGCCTGGCCAGGCCCAGATAGAGCAGGCCCAGGGCCAGGGCACTGTAGGCGGCGGCGAATTCGATATGCCGCACCAGCGCCAGTTGCAGGCCGAAGCCCACCAGCGGCGGGCCGAGCAGCGCGGTGGCATCGACATAGTCGCCCTGACGCAGCGACCAGTGCAGCAGTTCGCCGCGTTCACTCGGGGCCTCGGCCGCCTCGCGCAACTTGCGCCGGGCGAACAGCAGGCCGATGCCCAGGTACATGACGAAGAACAGCAGCAGGAAGGGCTGGGTACTGCCGAGCAGCTCGGGGGTGTAGGAACGCATGCCCCAGGCGAAGCCGATGCCGAAGGTGCCGACGAAGCCGATCAGGTTGAGCAGGCGCCAGGCCTTGAACCAGGCGATGGCGAAGATGCCGGCATTGAGCAGGGCGAAATAGCTGAAGAGCGCGACATGGTCGCCGCTGCCGGTGGAGGTCAGGATGGGCGCGGCGAAGCCGCCCAGGGCCGCGGCGGCGGCCAGGCCCAGGGCATCCTGGATCACCGCCAGAATCGCCGAACAGAGGGTCACCAGCAGCAACAGGGCAAAGGCCATCCCCGGATCGAGCAGCGGATGCAGGCGCATGGCGGCGAACACCGTCAGATAAAGCACGGCGATGCCGGTGCCCTGCAGCACCAGGGCATAGCTCGGGTTGCGTCGGCGCAGCCACCAGCCCAGGCCGAGCAGGGCAATGGCGCCGGCCGCCACCGCGGCGTAGCGCAGCGCCACCGGTAGCACCACGCCCTCGGTGGCGTAGCGCAGGAGGAAGGCCAGGCCGAGAAACAGCAGCAGCACGCCGACCCGCAATAGCGTATTGCCACCCAACAGCCAGGCCCTGGCCGCCGCGATCAGGCGCGACACCGTGCTGGGCTGGCGAGGCTGAGCGGGCGCACGGGGGGCTGCATGATGCGCGTCGGTGGATTTGTCGGCCCAGGCGTCGGCTGCAGCCGGCTCGGTTGCAACCTCCCGCTTGGGCTTTTCCGGCTCGTCCGCTGGCAAGGTCCAGCTCAGCTCATCCTCGGCGACCGCTTCCTCGCCCGGCGCCGCCGTCTCGGCCACTGCCGGAACCTCAGCCGCCTGGGGCGCGGCGGCGGTGTCCCGGGTCTCAGCGGCCGGCGCACCGGCCTGCTCGACCTTCAACAGACGCTCGTGGATGGCCGTGGTGCCGCGCTCGAAGCGCTCGGCGAATTCGCCAAGCGCGCGGTTCAATTCGGCATTGCGCCGCTCCACTGCCTGCAGCCTCAGGGCCAGGCCGCAGGCCAGGCCGAGTACTGCACCAAGCACGCCGGCGCTGATCGACTCACCGACCAGAACACCGAGTACGCCGCCAACCAGCATAAAGATCCATTGCATGGCGTATTCCATTCAGCGAAAGATCACATCAAGGCCCGGGCAAGGGGCCCGCATAGGGCGCACGCCGCGCCGCCCGGGTCCTGCAGGTCCGACTATCCCACAGACGGTAGCGTGCGGGGAAAGGCCTGTTCGTCCCTTGGGCAACATTTGATCGCTCACTGCGCGGCGGCGCTGGCATACACTGAGCGCCCCGCATGGACCGCCGCCTCATGCACGAGAGCAACGAGCAAGCACTACAAGCCAGCGTGGCCGCGGCCCTGCTCGGCACCTTCATCACCCTGTTGCCGGTCGGCATAGGCGTCTTTCTGCTGGCCGGCGAATGGCTGCGGGCCGAGCGCGCCGGCCTCCTGGCGCTGGTGCTGCTGCCGGCGGCCCTGTACCTGCGCCTGCAACTGCGGCGCGGCCGCCATCGCCTCGCGCTTCTGGGCATGAGCCTGCTTGGCTGGGCCGGCCTGAGCACCCTGCTGTTCAGCGGCGGGACCATCGTCAGCCCGGTGCTGCCGATCCTCCTGAGCCTCTCGGTGGTCGGCGCCCTGGCCCAGCACCGGCTGCTCACCTGGCTGCTGCCGCTGCTATGCAGCCTCAGCCTGCTGACGGTGGCCGCCCTCGAGCATCGGCGTCTGCTGCCGCTGACGGTCGAGCCGAGCGGCTTTGGCCTGATTCTGGGCACCCTGCTGGCCATGGGCTTTCTCGCCTTGCTGGCGCGCATCAGCAGCCGCCACCTGGCACAGCTGCACCGCCAGGCCCAGAGCCGCAGCCAGGACCTGCAACGGCTCAGTCGGCAACTGCAACTGGCCCTGGAGGCCGGCAAGATCAGCTGCTTCAGCCTCGACCCCAAGACCCTGAGCCTGGAGGTCGACGCGGCCGCCAGCCGCCTCCTGCGCTGCGCCGAGGGCCGCCATTCGCTGGCCCAGCTAACGGCATTCTCCCTCGAGGACCGCCGCCGCATCGCCCAGGCGGCGCGGCGCAGCGTCGAGCGCGAGGGCCGCTTTCCGGTGCTCGACTGCCGACTGCAGGACGGCAGCGAAGGCGGTCGCTGGTATCGCCTGTTCGCCGCGCCCAGCGACGAGTCCGGGCCGCGGCTGATCTGCGCCCTGCAGGACATCCACGAACAGATGCTGGCCGAACAGAGCAAGGAGCATTTCACCGCCATGGTCAGCCATGAGCTGCGCACCCCGCTGACGGCGCTGCTCGGCGCCCTGCGCCTGCTGCAGGGCCTGCATCGGCAGGGGCTGCCGGCCGAGGCCGGGCAGCTGCTGGACCTGGCCATTCGTGGCGGCGACCGCCTTGCCAGCCTGGTCAACGACATCCTCGACTTTCTCAAGCTGCAGGCCGGCGCCATGCGCCTGAACTGCCGGCTGCAGCCCATAGGCCCGGTACTCGAGGAAGCCATCGACAGCGTCCAGGCACTGCTCCAGGAGCGCCAGCTGAGCCTCGAACTGGAGGCCATCGAGGCCGACGCCCTGGCCTATCTGGATCCGCAGCGCGCGCAACAGGTGCTGATCAACCTGCTGGCCAACGCGATCAAGTTCAGCCCGCCCGGCAGCCAGCTGCGCCTGGGCCTGCAGGTCGGCGCGCGGCAGCTGCGCATCAGCCTGAGCGATTCCGGCCCGGGCATAGACGCCGACTTTCAAACCCGGATTTTCAAGCCTTTCAGCCAGGCCGAGACCGGCAACACCCGCGACACCAAGGGCACCGGCCTGGGCCTGTCGATCAGCCGTCAGCTGATGCGCCAGATGGGCGGCGAGCTCAGCTACGAGAGCCCGCCGGGGCAAGGCGCGACCTTCCATGCCGATTTTCTCCGCCAGGCGCCGGCCCTGAACGCCTGAGTCCTGCATCCACTGCAACGAAAAAGCCCCCGCCGGCACGGGCCGGCGGGGGCTTCTGGTTGACGCTGCGAGGCGCTTAGACCTTGCTGCGCTCGTAGCGCTTGCGGTCGTTCTCGTTGAGCATCTTCTTGCGCAGGCGGATCGACTTGGGCGTCACTTCCACCAGCTCGTCGTCGGCGATGAACTCCAGCGCCTGCTCCAGGGTGAAGCGGATCGGCGGCACCAGGGCGATGACCTCGTCCTTGCCGGAGGCGCGCATGTTGTCGAGCTTCTTGCCCTTGGTCGGGTTGATCACCAGGTCGTTGTCGCGGCTGTTGATGCCGGCCAGCTGGCCTTCGTAGATCTCGTCGCCTGGGCCGAGGAACAGCTTGCCGCGGCTCTGCAGGGTTTCCAGCGAGTAGGTCAGGGCGGTGCCGGTGGCCATGGAGACCAGCACGCCGTTCTGCCGGTTGCTGACTTCGCCGGCCTTGATCGGGCCGTAGTGGCTGAAGGTGCTGGTGAGGATGCCGGTACCCGAGGTCAGGGTCAGGAAGTTGTTACGGAAGCCGATCAGGCCACGCGCCGGGATGGTGTATTCCAGGCGCACGCGGCCCTTGCCGTCGGGGATCATGTTGGTCAGATCACCCTTGCGCAGGCCCATCTGCTCCATCACCGAACCCTGGTGCTGCTCCTCGATGTCGATGGTGACGTTCTCGTAGGGCTCCTGCTTCTCGCCGTCCTTCTCGATGATCACCACTTCCGGGCGGCCCACGGCCATCTCGAAGCCTTCGCGGCGCATGGTTTCGATCAGTACCGACAGATGCAGCTCGCCACGACCGGAGACCTTGAACTTCTCGGCGGAGTCGCCCGGCTCGACGCGCAGCGCCACGTTGTGCAGCAGCTCCTTGTCGAGACGGTCCTTGATGTTGCGGCTGGTGACGAACTTGCCTTCCTTGCCGGCGAAGGGCGAGTCGTTGACCTGGAAGGTCATGCTCACGGTCGGCTGGTCGACGGTCAGCGGCGGGCGCGCCTCGACGTGCTGCGGGTCGCAGAGGGTATCGGAGATGAACAGCTCGTCCATGCCGGAGACGCAGACGATGTCGCCGGCCTCGGCCTCGGCCACTTCCACGCGCTGCAGGCCGGAGTGGCCCATGATCTTGAGGATGCGACCATTGCGCCTGGTGCCGTCGTCGCTGATGGCGACCACCGGGGTGTTGGCCTTGACCCGCCCGCGGGCGATGCGGCCGATGCCGATCACGCCGAGGAAGCTGTTGTAGTCGAGCTGGGAGATCTGCATCTGGAAGGGGCCGTCGACGTCGACTTTCGGCGCCGGCACATGGTCGATGATGGCCTGGAACAGCGCGTCCATGTTGTCGTCCATCTTCTCGTGGTCCATGCCGGCGATGCCGTTCAGGGCGCTGGCGTAGACGATCGGGAAGTCGAGCTGCTCGTCGGTGGCACCGAGGTTGTCGAACAGGTCGAAGATCTGGTCGATGACCCAGTCGGGACGGGCGCCCGGACGGTCGATCTTGTTCACCACCACGATCGGACGCAGGCCGGCCTTGAAGGCCTTCTGGGTGACGAAGCGGGTCTGCGGCATGGGGCCGTCCTGGGCGTCGACCACCAGCAGCACCGAGTCGACCATGGACATCACGCGCTCCACTTCACCGCCGAAGTCGGCGTGTCCGGGGGTATCGACGATGTTGATGCTGTAGTCGCCCCACTTGAGCGCGGTGTTCTTGGCCAGGATGGTGATGCCACGCTCTTTTTCCTGGTCGTTGGAGTCCATCACCCGCTCGTTTTCCGCTTCTTTGCGGTCGAGGGTGCCGGACAGACGCAGGAGTTTGTCGACCAGGGTGGTTTTGCCATGGTCGACGTGGGCGATGATGGCGATGTTGCGCAGTTTTTCGATCACAGTGATATCTCGAGCAGTAGATTCGGTGTGCCGCCTATTCTCGGCGGCGAGCAAGGGAAAGCGAAGGTCAAGGCCGCTGCAGGTCCGGAGGGCGATGGCGGATGCTGCCGCCATTGAGCCCCGGGGTCCTATGCCGGACGATAAACGCGCACATTGGCATGCCCCTCGCTCAGCAGGTGGTGGGCATGCAGGCGGCTCATCACGCCCTTGTCGCAATACAAGAGGTACTGGCGATTGTCGCTGAGTTCCTTGAACTTGCTGTTCAGGGCGTAGAAGGGCAGCGTCTTGACCTCGACCCCGGGAAGCGTGAGCGGCTGCTCCTCGGCGGCGTCGGGGTGGCGGATGTCGATCACCACCTGGCCGGCCAGCGGCTCGGCGACCTCCTCGACCTGAACATCCTTGCCCAATTCGTCGATGATGCGGTCGATCGGCAGCAGGGTGGCGCGCTCCAGGGCCCGCTCGAGGATGTCCATATCGAACTGGGACTCCTCGTAGAGGATGCGCGCCGGCTTGGCCTTGGTGGTCGGATTCACCGAGATCACCCCGCAATACTCGGGCATGTGCTTGGCGAATTCGGCGGTGCCGATGGCGTAGGCGGTGTCGATGATGTCCTGCTTGTGGCTGGCGATCAGCGGGCGCAGCACCAGCTTGTCGGTGGCCGAATCGATCACCGAGAGGTTCGGCAGGGTCTGGCTGGAGACCTGGCTGATCGCCTCGCCGGTGACCAGGGCGTCGATCTCCAGGCGCTCGGCCAGGCGCGTGGCGGCGCGCAGCATCATGCGCTTGAGCACCACGCCCATCTGGCTGTTGTCGACCTTGCCGAGGATCTCGCCAAGCACTTCCTCGAAGGGCACGCTGATGAAGAGTACGCGCTGCGAGCGGCCGAACTTCTGCCACAGGTAGTGGGCGACTTCCATCACCCCCAGCTCGTGGGCGCGGCCGCCCAGATTGAAGAAGCAGAAGTGGGTGACCAGGCCGCGACGCATCATCTGGTAGGCGGCGACGGTTGAGTCGAAGCCGCCGGACATCAGCACCAGGGTCTGCTCCAGCGAACCCAGCGGATAGCCGCCCAGGCCCTCGTGCTGACGATGGACGATGAACAGGCGCTGGTCGCGAATCTCCATGCGCACCTCGACCTCGGGCTGCTTCAGGTCGATGCCGGCGGCGCCGCACTGCTGGCGCAGCTGGCTGCCGACATAGCGCTCGATATCCATGGAGCTGAAGCCGTGCTTGCCGCCGCGCTTGCAGCGCACGGCGAAGATCTTGCCCGGCAGCTGGTCGGCGAAGTGGCGCTTGCACTTGTCCAGCACATCGTCGAAGTCGCCCAGCGGGTATTCATGGACTTCGAGGAAATGGGTCAGCCCCGGGGTGCAACGCAGCCGCTCGATCATTTCCTGCAGGCGCTTGGGCTCGGTCACCTGGGTTTCCACCTCCAGGTTGTCCCAGACGCCGCTGACCACCAGCTGCGGATCCAGGTCGCGCAGCACCGTGCGAATGTTCTTCGCCAGCTGCCGGATGAAGTGCTTGCGCACCGGCCGGCTCTTGATGGTGATTTCCGGAAAGACTTTGACGATGAGTTTCATGAAAATAGCGCGCGCCGCGGCGGCGAGAAAACAAAGGGCGCGGATTATAGCGGAAACTGTTCAAGCTTTAACCAAGAATCGGCGACCGGGCAAATCATGCTCGCTTTTGGTGCGCCGAAGTGCAAGACGGAACACTTTTGGTGCAGCAAGCCCGCAGGCAATGCCCGAAAACCCCCGCCACCGCTGAATTTCAGCGGGGATGCCCATTCGAGGGCACTGGCACGCAATTTGCTCTCTTGTGAGGCAGGTCGCCCTGATGGACTATGCCGCCGGGCTACACCGATCTATCGAGGACTCATGATGAGAGTCCTATTTACTTGGAGGACAGCATGTCGAAGTCGATTCAACTTATTAAAGAACACGACGTGAAGTGGGTTGACCTGCGCTTCACCGATACCAAAGGTAAGCAGCAGCACGTCACCATGCCCGCTCGCGATGCCCTGGACGAAGACTTCTTCGAACACGGCAAGATGTTCGACGGTTCCTCCATCCATGGCTGGAAGGGCATCGAAGCCTCCGACATGATCCTGATGCCGGTCGACGAGACCGCGGTGCTGGACCCCTTCACCGAAGAGCCGACCCTGATCATCGTCTGCAACATCATCGAGCCCTCCACCATGCAGGGCTACGACCGCGACCCGCGCTCGATCGCCGCGCGCGCCGAGGAGTTCCTCAAGTCCACCGGCATCGGCGACACCGTGTTCGTCGGTCCGGAGCCTGAGTTCTTCATCTTCGACCAGGTCAAGTTCAAGTCCGACATCTCCGGTTCCATGTTCAAGATCTTCTCCGAGCAGGCTTCCTGGAACACTGACGGCGACTTCGAGACTGGCAACAAAGGCCACCGTCCGGGCGTCAAAGGTGGTTACTTCCCGGTGCCGCCGGTCGATCACGACCACGAAATC
>JBFHKK010000043.1:0-11149 GCA_041595475.1 Pseudomonas sp.
GATGCCGCCGGAGATGATCGCCGGAATGGCCGCGGCGAAGGTCAGCAGGAAGAAGAACTTCACCAGGGCATAGCCGTTTTCGGCCGTCAACTCGCTGGCCGGGGCCAGGAAGGTCACCCCATAGGCGATCCAGTAGCCGATGAAGAAGTAGGCCAGGGCCGAGACGGCGAAGTCGGAGATGATCTTCGACAAGGCGTTGACCTGGTTCTTCTGCCGCACGGTGCCGACCTCGAGGAAGGCGAAGCCGGCATGCATGGCCAGCACCATGACGGCACCGAGCAGGATGAACAGGGTATTGGAGCCGTGAATCAGGGTTTCCACGGCACTGTTGATGTTTTCCATCAGCGAAGAAAACTCCGTCGTTGAGGAGCAAGCACCAAAGTAGGTCGACCAATAAATAAACGCACCATCAGGCAGCATTTTTTCAGGCAGACGCTAGACCAGCGCGACCGGAAAGGCCCCCATACGGAACCCGTTCCAATCACAAAGGAGGAACTTACTCTTTATGAATGAATGACTTATCGATGCGCCAAGGCATCCTAGCCATTCGCCTCAAAGCCCCATAAAGGCGCAACCAGGCGAAAGCGCGCACCAGCACAATGCAAGCTCTGTACCAAAAAGTGACACCCTCGTGCCAGGCGCCATGCGAGCAGTACCCGCAGCGCGAGCAGGAACACGAGTCCGCCCGGCGTGACTCAGCCCTCACACTCAGCCGCTATCGGAGAAAACCATGCCCCGCAAAAGCTCCCTTTCAGCCAGCCAGGACGAACTGCTAGACGAATTCCAGGCGTTGGTTCGCGACACCGAGAAACTCCTGCAGCATTCGGCCAGCCTGGCCGGCGAGCAAGCCGAAGCCCTGCGCGAACAGATTCGCGACAGCCTCGGTCGCGCCCGCAGCACCTTACACAGCGCCGAAGAGCGCCTGGTCGAGCGCGGCAAGGCGACCCTCGAGGCCACCGAAGGCTATGTGCAAACCCACCCCTGGCAGACCCTGGGCATCGCCGCGGCAATCGGCCTGCTGCTGGGCATGCTGATCAGCCGACGCTGATGAGCGAGCCGAACGAGGCCACGACCGCCGCAGCGAGCACATCGGGTCCGTCGCCAAGACGCCTGGGCGGCGCCCTGCTCGGGCTGCTGCATGGTCATCTGGCGCTGCTGGCCGAGGAGCTCAAGGAGCAGCAAGGCCACAGCCTGCGCTTGGTGCTGTGGGCGGGCCTGTGCCTGCTGTTCGGCATGTTGCTACTGATCGGGCTATCGGCCGCCCTGGTGATCGGCTTCTGGGACAGCCACCGGCTGGGCGTGATCTTCGGCCTCTGCGCCTTCTATGGCCTGGGTCTGCTGATCGCCACCCTGCGCCTGCTGCTAAGCCTGCGCCATGCCCCCACGCCTTTCGGCGCCAGCCTCGAAGAATTGGCCCGCGATCGCGAGCAACTGTTGCCATGAGTACACCGGAGCTGCCCGCCAAGGCCTCGCGCCGCGAACTGCGCATCACCCTGCTGCGCATGCGTCTGGAGATGCACCGCCAGGAGCTGCGCCACGAAACCCTGGTCATGCTGCAGCCGCTGCACCAGGCCAAGCAGCTCGGCCAGCAGTGGCGCGAAGCCTTGCGCAGCAGCACGGCGCCGCTGTGGATGGCCGGCGGTGCCGTGCTGCTGGCGACCCTCGGCATGCGCAGCAGCCAGTGGCGACGCGGGCTGCGCCTGGCCCTGCTGCTGGTGCCGCTGCTGCGCAGGCAGCAGCCAGCGACCGGCAACGCGCCGGAAACCGCCGAGCAGGCCGACCGCCGCCAGCGCTGAGGGATAGACTGCGGCCGATCCGGCGCTACTTGCGCAGCCTGGCATCGAGGCTGATGGCCCCGGCGCCATGGGCGACCAGCAGCAGAAAACCGCCGGCCATGGCCAGGTTCTTCATAAACAGGATCATCTGCATCTGCTCGGCGAAGTTGCTGTGAAAGATCAGCGCGCTGGCCACGCAGAACAGCGCCAGGCCGAGGGCCGCCAGACGGGTCAGAAAACCCAGGACCAGCGCCAGGCCGCCGCCGATTTCCAGGGCGATGACCAGTGGCAGCAGGGCCCCGGGCACGCCCATGCTCTCCATATAGCCTTGGGTGCCCGCGTATCCGCTTATCTTGCTGTAACCGGCCAGCAGGAAGATATGCGCAAGCAGCAGGCGCGCCAGCAGAACCAGTGCATTGTTCATGATGATTTCTCCAGAGCCCATTGTGATGGCCGGACCGGATCGTCCAGCAGCGGCGGCGTGGCCGGCGATAGGACCGGATCGGGTCAGACGCTTGGCAAGGAGCTGACGACAGGTGCGTGCAACTCGCCGGCGACCTCCCCACCTTGACCCTAGCCAGTGGCCATCAGCTGCGCCAGCGCAGACTTGCAGCCACGCACACGAAGCCCGAAGCTAGGGCCCTGGCACAGACTGACGAGGATCGGCCTTGGACTGGACAACCCTGCTCACCCGCGAGCGCCTGGGCAAACTGGCGCACAGCGTCGACGAACTGGGGCGCACGCCCTTCCACAAGGATCACGACCGCATCATCTTCTCCGGGGCCTTCCGCCGCCTGGGCCGCAAGACCCAGGTCCACCCGGTCTCGAGCAACGACCATATCCACACGCGCCTGACCCATTCGCTCGAGGTCAGCTGTGTCGGCCGCTCCCTGGGCATGCGCGTCGGCGAGATGATCCGCGGCGCCCTGCCCGACTGGTGCGCGCCGAGCGATCTGGGCATGGTCGTGCAATCGGCCTGCCTGGCCCATGACATCGGCAATCCGCCCTTCGGCCACTCCGGCGAGGACGCCATCCGCCACTGGTTCCAGCAGGCCGCCGGGCGCGGCTGGCTGGATGCCATGACGGACGCCGAGCGCGCCGATTTCCTTAATTTCGAGGGCAATGCCCAGGGCTTTCGCGTGCTCACCCAGCTGGAATACCACCAGTTCGACGGCGGCACCCGGCTGACCTACGCAACCCTCGGCACCTACCTCAAGTACCCCTGGACCGCGCACCATGCCGAGGCCCTGGGCTACAAGAAGCACAAGTTCGGCTGCTACCAGAGCGAACTGCCGCTGCTCGAACAGATCGCCCACAAGCTCGAACTGCCGCAACTCGAGGCGCAGCGCTGGGCCCGCCACCCCCTCGTGTACCTGATGGAGGCGGCCGACGACATCTGCTACGGCCTGATCGATCTGGAAGACGGCCTGGAAATGGAACTGCTCGAGTACACCGAGGTCGAGGCCCTGCTGCTTGACCTGGTTGGCGACGACCTGCCGCAGACCTATCGCCAGCTCGGCCCTAATGACTCGCGCCGGCGCAAGCTGGCGATCCTGCGCGGCAAGGCCATCGAGCACCTGACCAACGCCGCCGCCCATGCCTTCGTCGAGCAACAGCCGGCGCTGCTGGCCGGCACTCTGGAGGGCGATCTGGTCGAGCATATGCACGGCCCGGCCAAGCGCTGCGTGCAGAGCGCCAAGGCCCTGGCCCGGCAGAAGATCTTCCAGGACAAGCGCAAGACCCTGCACGAGATCGGCGCCTACACCACCCTGGAGATCCTGCTCAATGCCTTCTGCGGCGCGGCCCTGGAGCAGCACGGCGGGCGCACGGCCTCGTTCAAGAACAGGCGCATTCTCGACCTGCTGGGCAACAATGCGCCGGACCCCGACTGGCCGCTGTACCGGTCGTTTCTGCGCATGATCGATTTCATCGCCGGCATGACCGACAGCTACGCTACTGAAATGGCTCGCGAGATGACGGGACGTTCGAGCCCGGTATAACCGATGACAGAACCTGCGCGACATCGCTTCAGTTGGCATGCCGGCCCGCCGGCATGGGGCCCCGGGCTGGTCGCCGGACTGGGCTGCGCGTTGCCCCTGCTGCTGGGCCTGGTCAGCGGCCACCCTGGCTTCATCTGGGCCTCGGTCGGCGCCTTTCATGCCGCCCAGGCCAGCCCGCTGCATCGCTTCGGCATGTTGCGCATGCTGCTGCTCACCCTGTTCGGCGCCTGCAGCGCCGGCCTGGGTTTCTGGGCCTCCAGCGATGCGCTGCTGAGCCTGGCGCTGTTCGGCGCCTTCGGCCTGCTGCTGGCCTGGCTGCAGCGCTTCGGCAGCGAGGCCGGCAAGCTGGGGATCGGCCTGACCATCTGCCTCTGCCTCGGCCAGGGCCAACAGGGCATCGGCCATCTGCACAACGCCTACGCGATCGCCGCCCTGTTCGTCCTCGGCGGCCTCTGGGTCATGCTCCTGGCCTTCGGCCTGCGGGGTCTGCACGGCCTGCGCATGTGGCCCTACATGCCGCGGGTGATCGGCCTGCTGAAGGTGCTGCGGCGCCACGCCAGGCGCTTGCCGCGGCGGCAGTGGCGCCTGCACGCGCTGACCAGCACCCTGGCCCTGGCGCTGGCCGGCGGCCTGGTCACCCTGGCCGAACTGCCGCGCGGTTACTGGCTGACCCTGACCGTGGCGGCCACCCTGCAGCTAGAGTTCCGCGGTCGCTTGCTGCCGGTGCTGCAGGCCGGCCTGATCAGCCTGGGCACCGCCAGCCTGCTGATCCTGTTCGGCTACAGCCTGCAGGACCCGCCGCTGATGGTGCTCATCCTGCTGCCGCTGATCGCCCTGAGCCGTATCCTCCAGGCCGGCCACTACGGGCTCTTCGTGCTGCAGAGCATGGCCAGCTTCGTCCTCCTCGCCGAAAGCCTCGCCACCGACTGGCAACTGATCGAGGGGCGCCTGCTCAATGCCCTGTTCGGGGTGCTGCTGGCGCTGCTGGTCATGCTGCCGATGACCGGCCTGCGCCGCTGGCTCGACAGGCGCATGTCGGGCACGCCCGCGCCGCGCCAGCTACCCCGCTGACAAGGCTGCGCGACAGCGCCTGATCGTCCTCCAGCCCGCGCGCGTGCCCGCCCTTCACTATGCTTGCTGGGTACAGGGCGCCCGCCCAGGAGTCACGCGCTATGTCCCGCAGCCCTTGGCATCGCGACCGCCGATTGCCCCTGCATGTGCATATCAGCCTGCTGTTCACCCTGCTGCTGCTGCTGACCGGCGGCGCCCTGGGCCTGTTCAACTACCAGCAGACCACCCGGATCATCCTCGACAGCAGCGCCCAGCTGTTCGAGCGCATCGAGAGCGATGTGCGCCAGGACCTGGAGAACACCTACCTGCCGATTCGCCAGTTGCTCAGCCTGCTGGCCCTGCACGAGGCCAGCCAGGGCACCAATCTGCAGGCGCGCATGGCGCTGCTGAAACCCTTCGCCCAGGCCCTGCGCGACAATCCCAGGCTGGCCTCGCTGTACCTGGGCTATGCCGACGGTGATTTCTTCATGGTCCGGCCGCTGCGCGACGAGGCCCTCAAGCAGCGCTTCGACGCGCCGGACGATGCCGCCTTCCAGGTCTGGTCGATCGACCGCGACGAGGCCGGCGGCTTGGAGTCGCTCTACCTCTTCTACGATGGCTCGCTGAATCTGCTGGAGCGCCGCCCGCGCGCCCAGGAGGACTACGACCCGCGCCTGCGCGTCTGGTATAGACGCGCCCGGGTCGATGGCGGCCAGATCACCACCGCGCCCTACGTGTTCTTCTCCACCCGGGTGGTCGGCACCACCCTGGCCCGGCGCAGCGGCCTGACCACGGTGCTGGGCGCCGACCTGACCCTGGAGGAGCTGTCCGCCGCCCTGGCCGAGCAGCGCATCACCGCCAGCAGCCAGCTGATCCTCTACGACCCCCAGGGCAATGCCGTGGCCTATCCCGACAGCAGCCGGCTGATGAGCCTGAGCGATGGCCAGCTGCAACTGACCCCGGCCCGCGAACTCAGCCCCGAACTGGCGGCGCTGCTGGCGACCGGCCTGGACGACCAGTACCAGGGCACCCTCAAACTGGGCCAGCGGCGCTGGGTGGTGTCGCGCACGCGCCTGCTGATCGGCGGCCCGCAAGGGCTGTTCCTGGCCCTGCTGGTGCCCGAGGATGAACTGCTCGCCGAGGCCTTCCGCCTGCGCTGGCAGGGCGCCCTCATCACCCTGGCCACTTTGCTGCTGAGCCTGCCGCTGGGCTGGCTGACCTCGCGGGCGCTGGTGCGCCCGCTCAAGGCCCTGATGTCGGAAGCCGAGGCCATCCGCCGCTTCGACTTCGGCCACCCGGCCAGCGGCCGCTCCCTGGTGCTGGAGGTCGATGAACTGGCGGTAGCCATGACGCGGATGAAGGAAACCATCGCCAGCTTCCTGGAAATCGCCGCCAGCCTGTCGGCGCAGACCCGCTTCGACGCGCTGCTCGAACGGGTGCTCAACGAGACCGTCGGCATCAGCCAGGCCCATGGCGGCCTCCTCTACCTGATCGATGCGCACAGCGGCCACCTGGAGCCCCAGGGGCTGTTCCTCAACGGCCAGCGCTGCAGCCTCGAGGAGCATGCCATTCCCGGCTACGACCTGAACGACGGCGGCCTGCCCGACTGGCTGCGCCGGCCGGCCAGCGGCGAACCCAGCACCGTGACCAGCATCGGCTTCGAGGAAGCCGGCGACTACCAGAGCCTGCTGCGCACCCTCGACAGTCCGCGGCTGCAACTGGTCGCCACCGGCCTGCACAACCGCCAGGGCGACACCGTCGGGGTGCTGGTGCTGCTGCACCGCGACCTGGGCAAGCAGGCCGACCGGGCCATCCTCAGGCCCGAGCGGGTGGCTTTCGTCGAGGCGGTTTCCGGGGTGGCCGCCCTGTGCATCGAGAGCCAGCGCCTGCTGCAGCGCCAGAAGCAACTGCTCGACGCCATCATCCAGCTGATCGCCGGCGCCATCGACGCCAAGAGCCCTTACACCGGCGGCCATTGCCAGCGTGTCCCCGAGGCCGCGCTGATGCTCGCGCGCGCCGCCGCCGACAGCGACGAGCCGGCCTTTCGCGACTACCAGCCGACGCCGGAGGAATGGGAAGCCCTGCACATCGCCGCCTGGCTGCATGACTGCGGCAAGGTCACCACGCCGGAATACGTGGTCGACAAGGCCACCAAGCTGGAAACCCTCTACGACCGCATCCACGAGATCCGCATGCGCTTCGAGGTGCTCAAGCGCGACGCCTGGATCGCCTACTGGCAAGGCTGCGCCGAGGGACAGGACGAGTCCGAGCTGGCGCGCCAGCGTGATCGACTGCTCGAGGAGCTGGACGAGGAATTCGCCTTCGTCGCCCAGTGCAACCTGGGCGGCGAGAGCATGGACACGGCCGATCTGGCGCGCCTGCGGCAGATCGCCACGCGAACCTGGCTGCGCACCCTGGATGATCGCCTCGGGGTTTCCTGGGAGGAGGCCCAGCGCCAGCAGCGCCGCCCGGCGCCGCTGCTGCCGGTGAGCGAGCGGCTGCTGGCCGACAAACCGGAACACCTGATCGAGCGCCCCGACGGCGAGCGCATCGATCCGGACAACCCCTGGGGCTTTCGCATGACGGTGCCGGAATACAAGTTCAACCGCGGCGAGTTGCACAACCTCAGCATCGAGCGTGGCACCCTCACCGACGAGGAACGCTACATCATCAACCACCACATCGTGCAGACCATCCTCATGCTCGGCCGCCTGCCCTTTCCGCCGCACCTGCAGCACGTGGTGGAAATGGCCGGCGGCCATCACGAGAAGATGGACGGCAGCGGCTACCCGAAACGCCTGCGCGGCGAGCAGATGAGCCAGCCGGCGCGGATGATGGCGATCGCCGACATCTTCGAGGCGCTGACCGCGGTGGACCGACCCTACAAGGAAGGCAAGCCGCTATCCGAGACACTCGGGCTGATGGCCGGCATGTGCCACGGCGGGCATATAGATCCCGAACTGTTCGGCCTGTTCGTGCGCGCCAGGGTCTACCTGCGCTACGCCGAGCGCTTCCTGCCGGCCGAGCAGATCGACCGGGTGGACGAGGCGGCCATCCTGGCGGCGGCCGGCCTGGCCTGAGCCCGGCGGCGAGGCCGCCGGCGCCGCGTCAGGCCGGATTGATCGGCTTTTCCGGGTGCCAGACGTCCATCAGCGGGCTGGCGCTGAAGTCGAGCAGTTCGCTGCGGCCCTTCAACCAGGCCTCGACCTGGGCCCGCTGCTCATCATTGACCGAACCGCGCTGGGCCAGACAGACCAGACCGTAGTCCTCGCCGCCGACATAGCCGAGGCCGTTGGCCTCCATGGCCTCGCGCAGGAACTGCTCGAGGAAGTCATCGACCGCCTGGTCGCTCAGGTCTTGCTTGAAATTCAGGGTCAGCTCGAAGCCCAGCTCCTGAAACTCATCGACACAGAGCTTCTTGCGCAGACGGCGGGAACGGTTGGTAGCCATGCATACATCCTCAAGAGTGATAACGCGCGGCACTCTAACAGCTTGCCGTGCCCGCCGCCCGCTTCTCTCGGCCAAACACCCGGCCAGCGCCGAAGAAACGGGCGCCGCTGCCGCCGCTGCCTGGCCCGCCGCCGATGTGCTTGAGGCATAATGCGCGGCTATTCACGAGCCTCAGTGAAGTCTCATCCGCCTGGCCGTTACCCCCAGCGCTCGTTCGGAGTCCGTCGTCCCATGATCAAATGCCTGCGCCCGCTGCTTCTCGCCAGCCTCCTGCTGCCCCTCGCCCTGCCGCTGGCCGCCGCCGAGCCGGCCAGCCTGCCGAGCAAGGTCCAGCAGGCCCTCAAGGCCAACAAGATCAACCCGCGCTCGCTGGCGGTGGTCGCGCTGCCGCTGGACGGCCCCGGCAGCGCGCGCTTCTTCAATGCCGACCTGTCGGTCAACCCGGCCTCGGCGATGAAGCTGGTGACCACCTATGCCGCCCTCGAGCTGCTCGGCCCCACCCACCAGTGGCGCACCGAGTTCCACAGCGATGGCGCGCTGCGCGATGGCGTGCTGCAGGGCAACCTCTACTTCAAGGGCGGCGGCGATCCCAAGCTGAACATGGAGAAGCTCTGGCTGCTGCTGCGCGACTTGCGCATCAACGGCGTGCGGCGGATCACCGGCGACCTGGTACTCGACCGCAGCCACTTCATCCAGCCCGAGTTGCCGACCTTCAACGACGATGGCGGGGACGCCAACAAGCCTTACCTGGTGACCCCGGATGCGCTGCTGGTCAACCTCAAGGCGCTGCGCTTCATCGCCCGCGCCGAGGACGGCAAGGTGAAGATCAGCATCGAGCCGCCGATCGCCTCGATCCGCATCGACAACCGGGTCAAGCTGCTCGCGCCGGGCAAGTGCCCCGGCTGGCCGGATGTGCGCTACAACCCGGTGACCCAGTACGACGGCACCCGGGTAATCGTCACCGGCCAGTTGAACGAGGGCTGCAGCGCCCAGACCTACCTGTCGCTACTCGACCATCCGAGCTACGCCGCCGGCGCCATGCGCGCGATCTGGGAGGAGCTGGGCGGCAGCATCGAGGGCCGCGATCGCCTCGGCGAGACGCCGAAAGGCGCACGTCTGCTGGCCCGCGCCCACTCGCCGGACCTGGTGGAGATCATTCGCGACATCAACAAGTTCAGCAACAACACCATGGCCCGCCAGCTGTTCCTCAGCCTCGGCGCCAAGTTCCGCCACCCGGCCGATGGCGACGACGCCAAGGCCGCCCAGCGGGTGATCCGCGACTGGCTGGCGCGCAAGGGCATCACCGCGCCGCACCTGGTGATCGAGAACGGCTCCGGCCTGTCGCGCGCCGAGCGGGTCAGCGCCCGGGAACTGGCGGTGATCCTGCGCGCGGCCTGGAACAGCCCCTATGCCGCCGAGTTCATCAGTTCGATGCCGCTGGTGGGCATGGACGGCACCATGCGCAAGCGCCTGAAGAACACTCCGCTGACCGGCAAGGCCCATATCAAGACCGGCACCCTGAACAACGTGCGCGCCATCGCCGGCTACAGCCGCGACAGCAACGGCCACAACTGGGCGGTGGTGGCGATTCTCAACGACCCCAGGCCCTGGGGCGCCTCGTCGATCCTCGACCAGTACCTGCTCGACCTGTATCGCCAGCCGAAGACCCGCTAAGCGCCTCGGCGCGGCGGGTCAGCGCCGCGCGCTGAAGCGCCAGGCGCGATGGATCTTGGGGTTGCGGGCGAAGTCGGCGTCCAGGGTGCTGGCGCTGATCTCCTCGACCACGTAGCGCTGGGCCAGGCCCTCGTCGAGCTGGAACTTGCGGAAGTTGTTGGAGAAGTACAGCACCCCGCCTGGCGCCAGGCGCGCCATCGCCAGGTCGAGCAACTGCACCTGGTCGCGCTGGACGTCGAACACCCCTTCCAGGCGCTTGGAGTTGGAGAAGGTCGGCGGGTCGATGAAGATCAGCTCGTACTCGCCGCGGTCCTCGGCCAGCCAGGCCATGACATCGCCCTGCTCCAGGCGCTGCTTGTCCGAATAGCCATTGAGCGCCAGGTTGCGCCGCGCCCAGTCCAGGTAGGTCTTCGACAGGTCGACGCTGGTGGTGCTGCGCGCCCCGCCCTTGGCCGCGTGCACGGTGGCCGTGGCGGTGTAGCAGAACAGGTTGAGGAAGCGCTTGCCGGCCGCCTCGCGCTGGATGCGCAGGCGCAGCGGCCGATGATCGAGGAACAGCCCGGTGTCGAGGTAGTCGGTGAGGTTGACCAGCAGCTTGACGCCGCCCTCGGCCACCTCCATGAACTGGCCCTGGCTGCTCTGGCGCTGGTACTGCTTGGTCCCCGCCTGGCGCTCGCGGCGCTTGATCACCACCTTGCTCTTGTCCACCCCCAGGGCCTGGGGAATCGCCGCCAGGGCATCGAACAGGCGCGCCTGGGCCTTTTCCGGGTCGATCGAGCGCGGTGCGGCGTACTCCTGCACATGCACCCAGTCCCGGTACAGATCCACCGCCACTGCATATTCGGGCATGTCGGCGTCATACAGGCGGTAGCACTCGATGCCCTCGCGGCGCGCCCACTTGCCCAGCTGCTTGAGGTTCTTCTGCAGGCGGTTGGCGAACATCTGCCCGCCGTCGCTCAGGCGCGCCTGCTCGACAACCGGGGCCGGCGCCGGCTTGAGCGGGTTGCCGTTCTTGTTGTACTGGCGCTCCAGCGGCTGCGCCTGGGCCTTGGCGGCCTCGGCCTGTTCGCGCTCGCGCTCACGCTGCTCCGGGGTGCGCCGCTCGCCGGTGACGAACTGTTCCGGCTGCACCTTGATCAGCAGCAACTTGCACGGCAGCGCGCCGTTCCAGAAGGCGTACTGCTTGTGGCTGCGGATGCC
>JBFHKK010000044.1:0-11063 GCA_041595475.1 Pseudomonas sp.
GGAGCCGGCCGCTGGAAGCGCGAGGTGTAGCGAGGCCTTGGCGGGCGCCGTCACGGGCCTCAATTGCTCGACAGCCGGTCGCCGCGCTCGAAGCGCCAGGTGCGAATGATCTCCAGGCGGTCGACGTCGGCCAGGTCGCCGGTGAAGGGGGCGAAGGGCGCGGCCAGGCGGACGATGCGCATGGCCGCCTGATCCAGGATGGACTGGCCGGATGACTCCAGCACCTGGACTTCGTAGAGGGTGCCGTCGCGGTTGATCGAGACCAGCAGGCGCAGGCTGCCGTAGATCTGTTGGCGGCGCGCCTCGTCGGGGTAGTTGAGGTTGCCGATGCGCTCGACCTTCTTGCGCCATTCGTCCTTGTACCAGGCGCCCTTGTCGCGCATGGTCGAGGCGGCATTGAGGCGGTGAATCTTCGGCCTTTTGGCGTACTGCTGGATGTCCTGGGCCAATTCGGCCTGCAGGCTGGCGATCTCGGCCGAGAGCTGGGCGCTGTCGAAAATCGGCGCCGGGCGGGCCGCGGGCGTGGGCGGGGCTTCTTCGCGCTTGACCGGGGTCTTCTGCGGTTGCGGGCTGCGGGTGGCCAGGGCGGCCTTGGGCGCCGCCTGGGCGGTTGTTGGCGGCTGTGGCGCCGCGGGTGGGGTGATGCGCTTGACCTGGGTGTCCTGGAACGGCGCCTGTTCGGTGGTCTTGGGCGCGGCCTTGTGCTCCAGGGTGCCGCTGCCTTCCTGATCGTCCTGGGCGAGGAAGTCGGCATCCTTGACCGGCGTTTCGCTCCTGAAGGCCGACAGGGTGATTTCCAGGCTCTTGCTGACCTGGCTGGGGTCGGCCAGGCCGAAGCCGAGGCCGAGGATGGCGGCGATGTGCAGGGCGGCGGCCAGGAACAGGGTGAAGCCCAGGCGATCCGCCGGGCTGACACCGGCGGTGCTGAGGCTGGGAAGGGGGGCGGCTGCGGTCATCGCGGGTGCAATCGGCTCAGGTTGCCGCGCAGTCTGCCGAGCGCTTTGGCAAAAGTCTATGAAGCACTGCGCGCATTGAGGCGTTCGGCGATCTTGTCCATCAGGCGTTCACCGATGCGGGTGTCGAAGCGCGCATCGATCTCGCGGATGCAGGTCGGGCTGGTCACGTTGATTTCGGTCAGGTGGTCGCCGATCACGTCCAGGCCGACGAACAGCAGGCCCTTCTCGCGCAGGGTCGGGCCGACCCCGGCGGCGATCTCGCGGTCGCGCTCGGTCAGCGGGCGGGCTTCGCCGCGCCCGCCGGCGGCCAGGTTGCCGCGGGTTTCGCCCAGCGCCGGGATGCGTGCCAGGCAGTAGGGTACCGGTTCGCCGTCGATCATCAGGATGCGCTTGTCGCCGTCGAGGATGGCCGGCAGATAGCGCTGCGCCATGATCTGCTGGCGGCCGTGGGCGGTCAGGGTTTCCAAAATCACCGAGAGGTTGGGGTCGCCTTCGCAGTGGCGGAAGATCGAGGAGCCGCCCATGCCGTCCAAGGGTTTGAGAATGATGTCACGCTGCTCCTTGGCGAACTCGCGCAGAATGTCCGGGCGACGGCTGACCAGAGTGGGTGGGGTGTACTGGGGAAACTGGGTGGCGAACAGCTTCTCGTTGCAGTCGCGCAGGCTTTGTGGCCGGTTCACCACCAGCACCCCGGCCTGCTCGGCCTGCTCCAGCAGGTAGGTCGAGTAGAGAAACTCGTTGTCGAAGGGCGGGTCCTTGCGCATCAGGATCACGTCTAGCTGATCCAGCGGCAGATCCTGCTCGGGGCCCAGTTCGAACCAGCGCTGGGGGTTGTCGAACACCGTCAGCGGGCACAGGCGGGCGCGGGCCTGGCCGGCCGCCTGATAGAGATCGCGCTGCTCCATGTAGAAGATCGACCAGCCGCGCAGCTGTGCCGCCAGGAGCATGGCCAGGGAGCTGTCTTTCTTGAAGGCGATCTGGCTGATCGGGTCCATGACGATGCCGAGGCGGATGCTCTTGGGGAATCTCCGTGGGAAGGTCCAAAAGGGGTTGGGGTGCGCGTCATGGCCTCAGGGTGGCGCCGGCCGCACAGGCGGTCAAGGGCCGCGTGCGGCGCATACGGGGCTTGTAGCTTGCCTTGGGAGAGTGTGCTAAAAAGGCCCGACGATTGGGTTGCAGTCGGTCGGTGGCAGGGCCTCAGGCACACTGATATATAAATAGACATAACGACTCACCGAGGCGATGGTAGGGCAGACATGGAACAAAATTCCGAGGGTTTGAGAGTGATGGTGATCGACGATTCGAAAACGATTCGTCGTACCGCGGAGACCCTGCTTAAGAAGGTGGGTTGCGAGGTGATCACGGCGGTGGACGGCTTCGACGCGCTGGCGAAGATCGCCGACAGCCATCCGAGCATCATCTTCGTCGATATCATGATGCCGCGACTCGACGGTTATCAGACCTGCGCCCTGATCAAGAACAACAGCGCGTTCAAATCGACGCCTGTGATCATGCTGTCCTCCAAGGACGGCTTGTTCGACAAGGCCAAGGGGCGCATAGTCGGCTCCGACCAGTATCTGACCAAGCCCTTCAGCAAGGAAGAGTTGCTCGGTGCGATCAAGGCTCACGTGCCGGCATTCGTGCCGGTAGAACAGGCATCCTGACGGCTTCATGGGCGGCCTCTGGCGGCCCTTCTGTATTGGGAAACACCATGGCTCGAATTCTGATAGTTGATGACTCCCCGACTGAAATGTACAAGCTGACCGCCATGCTGGAAAAGCATGGCCATCAGGTGCTCAAGGCGGAAAACGGGGCCGACGGCGTGGCCCTGGCCCGTCAGGAGAAGCCCGATGCCGTGCTGATGGATATCGTCATGCCGGGGCTCAACGGTTTTCAGGCCACTCGGCAACTGACCAAGGATGCCGAGACCAGCCATATTCCGGTGATCATCGTCACCACCAAGGATCAGGAAACCGATAAGGTTTGGGGCAAGCGCCAGGGCGCCAAAGACTATCTGACCAAGCCGGTTGACGAGGCGACCCTGCTGAAGACCCTCAAGGCGGCGATGGCCGGCTGATCGCCGATCGGTCCGCGACTAGATAACAAGAAGGCCGCACCAGGCATGTCGGACGCACAAACTCCCTTTCAATTGCTCGTCGAGATCGACCAGCGCTGCCGGCTGCTGGCAGCGGGTCTGCCATCTCAGCAGGCGGTGGTGCAGACCTGGAGCGGTATCGGCTTTCGCATGGGGGCGCGCTTCTTCGTCGCGCCCATGGGTGAGATCGTCGAGGTGTTGCACGAGCCGCGGCACACGCTGTTGCCCGGGGTCAAGAGCTGGGTCAAGGGCGTGGCCAACGTGCGTGGCCGGCTGCTGCCGGTGATGGATCTGTGCGGATTCTTCGGCAGTGAACTATCGCCACTGCGCAAGCAGCGGCGGGTATTGGTGGTCGATCATCGCGAGGTGTTCGCCGGGCTCACCGTCGATGAAGTGTTCGGCATGCAGCATTTTCCGGTGGATACCTTTTCCGAGCAGCTGCCGCCTCTCGAGGCGGCCATTGCACCCTTCATTCACGGTGTTTTTCAGCGTGAGCAACCCTGGTTGGTGTTCAGCCCCTATGCGCTGGCACAGCACCCGGAGTTTCTCGCAGTCGCGTACTAGCAGATTTTCGGTGGGGCCGGCTTTGTCGGCCTTTTGGCGTTACATGGGAACCGTAGTGCGGTCGGTCCAGGCGGGGGCCAGATAATGAAAAAACTCAATGCAGGCAATCTATTCGCGGGTACGCGCAGCAGCACGCTGATCTTGGGGCTGTTTATCGTCCTGATCGTCTCTATCGTGCTGTTGTTCGCCAACTTCGCCTACCTCAACACCCAGTCCAACTACGACACTGAGTACATCAGCCACTCCGGTGAGCTGCGCGTACTGTCGCAGCGGATCGCCAAGAACGCCACCGAAGCGGCGGCGGGCACGGCCGAGGCCTTCGGCCTGTTGCGCGACGCCCGTAACGACTTCCAGGCCCGCTGGGGTTATCTGACCGATGGCAATGCCGAAAGCGGCCTGCCGCCGGCACCTCAGGCGGTGCAGGCGGAAATGGCTGCGGTGCAGCAGGACTGGGACAGCCTGCGGCAGAACGCCGACGCCATTCTGGCGAGTGAGCAGACCGTGCTTTCGTTGCACCAGGTGGCCGCGACCCTGGCCGAAACCATTCCGCAGCTGCAGGTCGAGTACGAGGAAGTGGTCGACATTCTGCTCGAAAGCGGCGCGCCGGCGGCCCAGGTCTCTGTCGCCCAGCGTCAGTCACTGTTGGCCGAGCGGATTCTCGGTTCGGTGAACAAGGTGCTGGCCGGTGACCAGGACTCGGTGCAGGCCGCCGACATGTTCGGTCGTGACGCCAGCCTGTTCGGTCGCGTCCTCGGCGCGATGATCGAAGGCAGCGCGGCCATGGAAATTTCCAAGGTAACCAACGAGGAAGCCCTCGAGCGTCTGGCGGAGATTTCCGAACTGTTCGAATTCGTCTCCGGCTCCGTGGACGAGATCCTGGAAACCTCCCCGGAACTCTTCCAGGTGCGCGAATCGGCCAACACCATCTTCAGTGTGTCGCAGACGCTGCTGGACAAGGCCTCCGCGCTGGCCGAAGGCTTCGAAGAACTGGCCGGCGGCCGCGCCCTGAATACCCTGGCCGGTTATGTCCTGGGCATCCTGGCGCTGGCTTCGATCATCCTGATCGGTCTGGTCATGGTGCGTGAGACCAACCGCCGACTGAGCGAAACCGCGGAGAAGAACGAGCGTAACCAGGCGGCGATTCTGCGTCTGCTCGACGAAATCGCCGACCTCGCCGACGGTGACCTGACCGTGGCCGCGACGGTAACCGAAGACTTCACCGGTGCCATCGCCGACTCCATCAACTACTCCATCGACCAGCTGCGTGACCTGGTGGCGACCATCAACCTGACCGCCGTTCAGGTCGCCGGCGCCGCCCAGGAGACCCAGGCCACGGCGATGCACCTGGCCGAGGCCTCCGAGCACCAGGCCCAGGAAATCGCCGGTGCCTCTGCGGCGATCAATGAAATGGCCGTGTCGATTGACCAGGTATCGGCGAACGCCTCGGAGTCCTCCGCGGTAGCGGAACGTTCCGTAGCCATCGCCAACAAGGGCAACGAGGTGGTGCACAACACCATCACCGGCATGGATAACATCCGTGAGCAGATCCAGGACACCTCCAAGCGGATCAAGCGCCTGGGTGAGTCGTCCCAGGAGATCGGTGACATCGTCAGCCTGATTAACGACATCGCCGACCAGACCAACATCCTTGCACTGAACGCCGCCATCCAGGCATCGATGGCTGGTGACGCGGGTCGAGGCTTCGCCGTGGTAGCGGACGAAGTACAACGCCTCGCCGAGCGCTCCTCGGCGGCGACCAAGCAGATCGAGGCCCTGGTTAAGACGATTCAGACCGACACCAACGAGGCGGTGATCTCGATGGAGCAGACCACCGCCGAGGTGGTCCGCGGTGCTCACCTGGCGCAGAACGCGGGTGTCGCCCTGGAGGAAATCGAGAAGGTATCCAAGACACTCGCGGCCTTGATTCAGAACATTTCCAACGCGGCCCGCCAGCAAGCGTCGTCCGCCGGCCACATCTCCAACACCATGAACGTGATTCAGGAGATCACCACCCAGACCTCGTCCGGTACCACGGCCACCGCCAAGAGCATTGGTAATCTGGCCAAGATGGCCAGTGAAATGCGCAAGTCGGTGTCCGGCTTCACCCTCCCGGAAACCGGGGAACAGGCCTAGGCAGCCGACTCCCGGCGGCCCTGCTAGGGTCGCCCGGCGAGGCCGCCGGCCTTCAGCGAGGGGCACGACATGCAGTCAGGCGTCTGGGCCTTGCAACCCCTGGCGGAAATGTCCGCCGCGGAGTTTCGCGACTGGCAGGCACTGCTCGAGGAGCGCACCGGCGTGGTGATCAACGAGCAGCGCCGATCCTTTCTCCAGGCCAATCTGAGTGCACGCATGCGCGAGTTGGGCGTGGCCGAGTATGCCGCCTACTATCGGCAGGTCACCCAGGGGCCGCGTGGCGCGGTCGAGTGGTCGACCCTGATGGACAGGTTGACGGTTCAGGAGACCCGCTTCTTCCGCCATATGCCCTCGTTCGAGCTGCTGCAGCGCTACCTGGGTGAGCGACTCGAGCAAGGACTTGGCCAGCCATGGGCGCTCTGGAGTGTCGGCTGCTCGAGCGGTGAGGAGGCCTATTCATTGGCGATCTGCGCCGCCGAAGTCTTGCGCGACAGCGAGCGTCCCTGCCACTACGGCGTCACCGCAACGGATATCAGCCTGAACGCGCTGAGCAAGGCCCGCGAAGGGTTCTACGCGGCGCGCAAGGTGGAACAGCTGGATGTGGAGTTGCGTCAGCGCTTCTTCACCCAGCAGGACGATGGGCGCTACAAGGTGAATCCGAGTCTCGCCGCGCAAGTGTGCTGCGCTCGGCTCAATGTGTTGGAGTTGACCAAGGCGCCGATGACGGCGATGGACGTCATTTTTTGTCAGAACCTGCTGATCTATTTTCGCCGCTGGCGGCGCCGCGAGATCCTCAATCGCCTGGCTGAGCGCCTGGCGCCGGGTGGTCTGCTGGTGGTGGGCGTCGGCGAATTGGTCGGCTGGCAACACCCGGACTTGATCCCGGTGGCCGACGAGCGGGTTCTGGCGTTTACCCGCAAGGGATAGGGCAAAGCCAATTTATGAGTGGAGTGGCTATGGGTGATCGGCACGACTATGTCGCCCTGGAATGGGTCAAAGGCGAAATCGCAGAAACCCTGAAGCAGGCGCGGCAGGCCTTGGAGGCGTTCGTCGAGAATCCGCAGGACTCGACGCGGATGCGCTTCTGCGTGACCTATGTGCATCAGGTCCATGGCACTCTGCAGATGGTCGAGTTCTTCGGCGCCGCACTGCTCGCCGAAGAAATGGAGCACCTGGCCCAGGCCCTGATCGAGGGCCGCGTAGGCAACCAGGGCGAAGCCCTGGAAGTGCTGATGCAGGCCATCTTGCAACTGCCGGTTTACCTCGATCGCATTCAGACCGCGCGGCGCGACCTGCCGATGGTGGTGCTGCCGCTGCTCAATGACCTGCGCGCCGCCCGCGGTGAGAAGCTCCTGTCCGAAACCAGTCTGTTCGCCCCGGACCTGACGAGCCGCGCACCGGTGCTCTCGGTCGAGGCCTTGGCCCGGCTGCGCACCGCCGAACTGCCGGTGCTGCTGCGCAAGCTGCGGCAGATGCTGCAGGTGGCCCTGGTCGGGGTCATTCGCAATCAGGATCTGGCCAGCAATCTGGGCTACATGGCGCGGGTGTTCGCCCGCCTCGAGTCGCTGTGCAAGGAGGCGCCGCTCGGCCCGCTGTGGCAGATCGCCTCCGGCCTGGTCGAGGGCCTGGCCAATGGCAGCGTGCATAACGGTTCCTCGGTGCGCACCCTGCTGCGCCAGGTCGACAAGGAACTCAAGCGCCTGGTTGAGCAGGGCGCCGAGGGCATCAATCAGGCGGCACCGGAGGAGTTGGTCAAGAACCTGCTGTTCTATGTCGCCAAGTCCAGCGTCGAGTCGCCGCGCATCCGTGATCTCAAGGCGCGCTATCGCCTCGACGAAGCCCTGCCGACCGACGAAGTGGTCGACGAGGAGCGAGCCCGCCTGGCCGGGCCGGATCGCGACGCCATGCGCTCGGTGGTCGGCGCCCTCTGTGAAGAACTGGTGCGGGTCAAGGACAGCCTGGACCTGTTTGTGCGTGGCGACCGCGCCCAGGTCGGTGAACTGAATGCCCTGCTGGCGCCGCTCAAGCAGATCGCCGACACCCTGGCGGTGCTCGGCTTCGCCCAGCCGCGCAAGGTCATCGTCGACCAGATAGACGTGGTGCAGTGCCTGGCGACAGGCCAGCGCGAGCCGAATGATGCCGTCTTGATGGACGTTGCTGGCGCCCTGCTCTACGTCGAGGCGACCCTGGCCGGCATGGCCGGTCCCGCCGAGGAGGCGGGTCGCGAAGAAGCTCATCTGCCCACCACCGATGTGGCACAGATTCACCAGCTGGTGATCAAGGAGGCGCGCAATGGCTTGGAGCAGGCCAAGGACGCGATCATCGACTTCATCGCCTCGCAGTGGAACCACGAGCACCTGGCGCGGGTGCCCGAACTGCTGACGCAGGTGCGTGGCGGCCTGGCGATGATTCCCCTGGCCCGCGCCGCTGCCCTGCTGCATGCCTGCAACCGCTATATCGAAGAACAGTTGCTGGTGCGCAAAGCCGTACCCAATTGGCAGAATCTCGACACCCTGGCCGATGCCATCACCAGCGTCGAGTACTATCTGGAGCGCCTGGCCGAAGACCATGGCGCCCAGGGCGATCTGATCCTCGATGTGGCCGAAGAAAGCCTGGGAAGCCTGGGTTATCCGCTCAAGGAAAAGCCTTCGATTCTCGACCAGATCGACGCCTCGAGCGAGCATGCCGCACCCTTGGCCGATCCCCTTGACGACATCGAGGTGCTGCTCGAGGAGGACCTCGCGACCCTCGACCTCGAGGCGTCCGCAGTCGAAAGCGCGAGCGCGCAAGTACCGGCCGCAGACGAGATCGGAGACGAGGGCATTCCCAGCGACAGCTCGCTGCCCGGCATAGTGGTCGAGGATGAGCCGCCTCTGGTCCAGGGGGATGACGCCGAGCTACTGCCGGCCGAACGCGGCGATCTGCCCGCAGCGCACGGCGATCGCGCCGAGTTGTCGTCCGCAGACGAAGTGCAGTTCGAGGTGCTCGATCTGGATGAGCTGGCCACGCCCGGGCAGTGGGACGAAGCCGAGCTGGAGGCGCTGGATCTGCCGGCGGTGGAACTGCCCAGCCCGCCGCAGGTGAGCGAGGCCGCCACCCCTGCAGCCGAGCCGAGTCTGTCGATGGCCGACGTCATGGCCGCTCCCGTGCAGGCCATCAATCCGCCCGCCCAGGATGCGCCGCCGAGCCTGTTGCCGCCGCCGGCCGATGAAGAGCCGGTCGATCAGGAGCTGGCCGAGGTCTTTATCGAGGAAGCCGGCGAGGTGTTGGAAACCATTGGTGAGCACCTGCCGCAGTGGTTGGCCAATCTCGAGAACAAGGACGCCCTGATCGAAGTCCGGCGCGCCTTCCATACCCTCAAGGGCAGTGGGCGCATGGTCAGGGCCCTGGTGATCGGCGAGCTGGCCTGGTCGATCGAGAACCTGCTCAATCGTGTGCTCGATCGCAGCATCGAGCCCCATGCCCAGGTGCAGCAGGTGGTCGGCGAGGTGGTCGCGCTGATGCCGGCCCTGGTCGAGGAGTATGCCGACCAGGCCCAGCGCCAGCGCGACGACGTCGACCAGCTGGCGGCCGATGCCTTCGCCCTGGCCAAGGGCGAAATGCTCAGCCGAACCGGCTCTGAGCCTCTGCCCGAGACCGAGCCGGGTGGCGCGGTCGAGGATGCCGGCAGCGCAGCCGTAGATGCAGTAGTCGAAGAGACCGAGCCGCTCGATCCGCAACTGCTGGAGATTTTCCGCAATGAGGCGGAAACCCATCTGGATACCCTCAACCGCTTCCTGTCCGACTGTGCCGGGGAGTTGCCGCAGCCGGTGACCGACGACCTGCAGCGCGCCCTGCACACCCTCAAGGGCAGTGCCTACATGGCGGGCATTCTGCCCATGGCGCAGGTGGCCGCGCCTTTGGAGAAGCTGGTCAAGGAATTCAAGGCCAACCTGATTCCCGTCGACCTGGCCGAGGCCGAGTTGCTTGGGCGGGCCGAGCAACTGTTCCGCCTGGGCCTGGCACAGCTCGAGCAGCAGTCGCTGGCGCCCCTTCCCGGTGCCGAGGCTTTCGTCGAGCAAACCGAACAACTTCATCACGAGCGCCTGGCCGCTGCCCAGGGGGAGCGCCAAGGCGATCAGGGCGAGGCGCGGGATCCGCAGCTGATCAGCATCTTCCTCGCCGAGGGCATGGATATCCTGCTCGATGCCGAGGACCTGCTGCGCCGCTGGCGCGAGCATCCGACCGAGCGCCAGGAACTCAGTGCCCTGCTGGAGGAATTGAGCACCCTGGGACGCGGCGCCGAGATGGCCGAGCTGCCGCAGATCGACGAGCTCTGCGAGGCCCTGCTCGACCTCTATGGCGCAGTCGAGGAAGGCACGCTGGCGGTCAATGAGCGCTTCTTTAAGGAGGCCGAGCAGGGCCACGAAGCCCTGATCGGCATGATGGACCAGGTGGCGGCGGGCCTGCAGGTCAGCGCTCAACCCGAGCAGGTCGAGGCGCTGCGCCGCCTGCTCGACGAAGGCATAGATCCCAATGCCCTGGCGCTGCTGACCAGCGATGAGGCGGGACAGCCGCAAGTCGTCGAATTGCAGCCAGAACACGCGGAAGCGCCGGCTGGCGAGCCGGTGGTCGACGACTCGGCGGCGGGCGAAGTCCTGCCCGCCGAGGTCGATGAAGACAAGCTTAGCCTCGAGCCCGAGCCCGAGCCCGAGCTTGAGTCTGAGTCTGAGTCTGAGTCTGAGTCTGAGTCTGAGGCGGAAGCAGAAGCAGAAGCAGAAGCAGAAGCCGAAATAGTCGCGACCGCACCTGTCACCGGCTACGACGCGCTCGACGAGGAAATGGTCGAGATTTTCCTCGAAGAAGCCGTGGATATTCTCGAGAGCGCCGGCAGCGCCCTGGAGCGCTGGCTCGCCGATCCGGACAGCAAGGCCGCGCTGTCGGCCCTGCAGCGTGACCTGCATACCCTCAAGGGTGGGGCGCGCATGGCGGAGATTCGGCCGATCGGCGACCTGGCCCACGAGCTCGAGTCCCTCTACGAGGGCTTGTTGGATAGACGCTACAGCCATGGCCCGGCGCTGACCCAGCTGCTGTTGCGCAGCCATGACGAGTTGGCGCGGTTGCTCGAGCGTCTGCAGCAGCGTAGCGAACTGCCCCAGCCGGACGCCTTGGTCGAGGCGATCCAGGCGTTTCGTCGCGGCGCCATGCCGGAGTTGACAGAGGCGCCGACGCCCGCCGACCCTGATTACGAAGCCGAAGCCGAAGCCGAAGCCGAAGCCGAAGCCGAAGCCGAAGCCGAAGCCGAAGCCGAAGCCGAAGCCGAAGCCGAAGCCGAA
>JBFHKK010000045.1:0-11035 GCA_041595475.1 Pseudomonas sp.
GCAGCACGGTGCCCAGGCCCTTGACCACCGGGCTGTGCGGGTCGTCGACGGTTTCGCACTTGGCGTGGTGCTTGCGGTGGATGGCGGTCCACTCGCGGGTGTTCTGGCCGGTGGTCAGCCACAGCCAGAAACGGAAGAAGTGCTTGAGCGCCGGGTGCAGTTCCAGTGCACGGTGCGCCGAGTAGCGGTGCAGGTAGACGGTGACGCTGACGATGGTCACATGGGTCATCACCAGGGTGACCGCAATCAGTTGCCAGACCGACAGGTCGAGTAAGCCGTTGTACCACATTGGATTCGAATGCCTCTGAGAACAGGAAACCGGCAAGCCTCGAGAGGCTGGCCTTTTCGCATTATCACTGACTTGAGTCAGAACACCAGTTGAACTTTTGACCGACCATCGGCCCACTACCCATGGGCTCATCCGTTTTCCCGCGGGTAAGTCACGCGAGTATCCGTTGTATGAATCTGCGCCAGGGCGCCCTGCGCCTGACCCTTGTCTACCTGATGGCCGCTAGTTTGTGGCTTGTGCTCAGCGACGGATTGCTCAGTTCATTCAACCTGGCCGCCGAGCAGCTGGAGCAGTTGCGCGTGCTCAAGCGCCTGGCCTTCATTCTGTTCTCCGCGGCAGTCTTGTACTTGATGTTGCGTCTGGTCGAACGCCGCGAGCAGTGCATCAGGCGTGCCCTGAGTGCCAGCGAGGAGCGCCTGCAGATGGCCCTGGACGCCGCCGCCGACGGACTCTGGGACTTCGATCTGCAGCGTCAGCGCCTGTATTTCTCGCCCGGCTATGCGGCCTTGCTCGGCCTTCAGCCGACAGAGTTGACTGATAGCTTGGAGGACTGGCTCGAGCGGCTGCATCCGGAAGACCGCGATCCCTATCAGCAGGCATTGGTCGATCTTGTCCGCGCCGGGCGGGCGGCGCGCCACGACTTCGTGTATCGCCTGCGCCATGCCGATGGCGGCTATCGCTGGTTCCAGGCCCGCGGCAGTCTGCTGCTCGACCGCCACGGCCAGCCCGAGCGCCTGATCGGCACGGCCAGCGACATCACCCAGCGGCGCAGGGACGATGAGCACCTGCGTCAGGCCGCGGCGGTGTTCGATGCGACCCAGGAGGGGGTTCTGGTCACCGACTCGGAGCAGAGGATCGTCCACGTCAACCCGGCTTTCACCCACATCACCGGCTACAGCGCCGACGAGGTGCTCGGTCAGACGCCAAGCCTGCTGCAGTCGGGGCGGCATGACGCGGCCTTCTATCGGGTGCTTTGGCACGCCCTGGAGAATCGTGGGGCCTGGAGTGGCGAGGTGTGGAACAGGCGCAAGAATGGTGAAGTCTATCCGCAGTGGCATTGCATCCGGGCGATCCGCGACGACAAGGGCGTCGTGAGTCATTACGTGGCGGTCTTTTCCGATATCAGTGCGCTCAAGCGTTCGCAGCATGAGCTGGACTATCTGGCGCACCACGATCCGCTGTGCAATCTGCCCAATCGCCTGCTGTTCATCGAGCGGGTCGAAAACGCCTTCGAGCGGGCGTTGCGCGAGAATCGCCAGGCCGCCTTGCTGCTGCTGGATCTGGATCACTTCAAGCTGATCAACGAGAGTCTCGGTCATCATGTCGGCGATGAGTTGCTCAAGGCAGTCGGCGAGCGCCTGGCGGCGCGCCTGGACAAGTCCATTACCCTGGCGCGCCTGGGCGGTGATGAATTCGGCCTGCTGTATGAGCCCTGCGGCTCCGCCGAGCAGGCGGCCGGCGTGGCTCAGCAGGTGCTGGACACCTTGAGCGAACCCTTTCTGCACCATGACCAGGAGCTGTATGTCAGCGCCAGCATCGGCATCAGCCTGTTTCCCGAGGGGCTGGAGTCGGCCAGCCAGGCGTTGCGCAACGCTGATTCGGCCCTGTTCAAGGCCAAGAGCAGCGGCCGCGAAAGCTGCGCCTTCTACGACCAGGCGCTGACCGACTATGCGCGTCAGCGGGTCGAACTGGTCGCCGCCCTGCGCCACGCCTTGCAGCACGACCAATTGCGCGTGCACTACCAGCCGCTGCTGTGCCTGGAGTCGGGTGGACTGCTCGGCGCCGAAGCGTTGGTGCGTTGGCAGCACCCGCAGCGTGGCCTGGTGCCGCCCGGCCTGTTCATCCCGATCGCCGAGGAAAGCGGATTGATCGGCGCCATAGATGCCTGGGTGCTGGAGCAGGCCTGCCGGCAGATGGTGGCCTGGCAGCAGAGTGGCCTGGCCATGCGGTTCATTGCGGTCAACGTCTCCAGCCGCCTGTTCAGCCGCGGCGAACTGGATCGCCAGGTGGCCGAGGTGCTGCAGGCCACCGGCCTGGCGCCCCAGTGCCTGGAGCTGGAAGTGACCGAGAGCGCGGTGATGGACAATCCGGATGCCGCCCTGGCCCTGCTCGAGCGTCTGCGTGGGCTGGGCGTGCGCCTGGCGATCGACGATTTCGGCACCGGCTACAGTTCCCTGGCACGGCTCAAGCGCCTGCCGGTGGACAAGCTCAAACTCGACCAGAGCTTCGTCCGCGGTCTGCCCGAAGACCTCGACGACGCGGCCATCACGCGCGCGGTCATCGCCCTGGGCCATAGCCTGGAACTCAAGGTGCTGGCCGAGGGCATCGAGCAGCCCGAACAGATGGCGTTCCTGCGCCAATTGGGCTGCGACTATGGTCAGGGCTATCACTTCGGTCGGCCGATGCCGGCCGCGGCGTTCGTTGAGTTCGCCCAGTCCTCGCGGTCTTTGCCGGTCTCGGATGGGAAACGGAGAAGCCTGGGGCGGTGACTGGTCGCTTCGCGCACTATTGAGTACCGTGACAGCTGTTCAAGCAGGCCGGCGCCGCGCCGATCATCCACACAGTCGCCCTATCTCAAGGCCCCGATAGGCGCACCCTCGAAGGACCCGCATGGCGTTGCTCGATACCCTGGTGCGCACGCGCACCCTGTCCTGGATAGTCGCCTTGGGCAGCCTGGCCCTGGCCATGCTGTTCAGTGCCCTGGGCTACCAGGCGCTGCAGCAGCGCGAGGCCTTGTGGCAGCTGCAGCTGGCCAAGCAGGGCGAGTGGCAGGGTCAGGCCCTGAGCGGCATTCAGGCCGCCCGGCGGGAGAAGGCGCAGGTGCTGGCCGAGGCCATTGCCGCCGATGCCTGGGTGGTCGAACTGGTGCGTCAGGCCCACGCGCTGGCCGCTCTGGGTCAGGGGGCGCAAGTGTCCGCCCGCGAGGCCATTCGCAATCAGCTCTACACTCGCCTGGCGCCGCGTTGGCGCAATCTGCAGGCCGAGCATCCGTTCCGCCTCTACGTGCATCTGGCGCCAAGCCTCGAGGTGCTGCTGCGGGTCCATAAACCCCAGCGCTTCGGTGACGGTCAGGCCGCGCAGCGACCCAGGCTGCGCGATGCCCGGGGCGATGGCCAAGGGCGCGCCGGCCTGGGCCTGGCCCGCGGCAGCCTGGGCATGCGCGCGGTGGTGCCCTTGCAGGTAGAGGGTGCCCAGGGCGTCACCCGCGTCGGCGCCATAGAGGTGGCCTTCGGCGTACTCGATGACCTGCAGCGCCTGGACCGGGAGCTGGATGCCGGCATCGCCCTGCTGCTTCATGGGGGGGAGCTTGACGCTCACAGGGGCGGCGAGCAGCTGCGCGGCCTGCCCGCTGCCGCGACGCCCTGGCAGCTACTGGACATCTCCCAGCCCGACGCCGGCCTCTGGGCCCAGCGCGACTGGCTGGCCGAGCCGCTGATCGAGGGCGGTCCGCGGCTGATCGAGGACGGCGGCCGCAGTTACCTGGTCAATCCGCTCAAGCTGGTCGGTTATGGCCAGCAGGCGGAGGCCAATATCCAGCCCCAGGCGCTCGCCCTGACCTGGCGCGACATCAGCGACCTGGCGGCGCTGCATCAGCGCGAGGAACGCTGGCTGATCGGCAAGTGGCTGCTGGCCTGGCTGGCCGCCGAGGCGCTGTTGCTGCTGCTGCTGTTTGCCACCCGCCGCCATACCCAGCGGATCATGCTCGGCCACCAGCAAGCCTTGCAGGCCAAGCACCAGCAGAGCGAATGGTCGCGCCAGCTGCTGACCATCATCAGCCAGGCCCAGGCGGCCTACCTAGATACGCAGAATCAGGGCGAGGTGTTCGAGGCCCTGCTGCAACGCATTCTCGAGTTGAGCGCCAGCCCCTGGGGCATGATCGGCGAGCTCTGGCTCGAGCCAAAGGGCACGCCCGGTCTGCGCTGCCTGGCGCTCAGCCGCGAGGGCGAGGCCCTGGCCTGCGCCGATCTGCAGGGTGAGACGGGCGAAGACGATCGGCAGATCTTCTTTCGCCGGGGGCCACTGTTCGAAGTCGCCGGCGCCGGCCGCCCGCTATTGCGCCAGGCCGAGAGCGGGGCGCTGCAGAGCCTGGCCGGGCTGCCGATCCGCAGCCGCGGCCAGCTGATCGGGGTGCTGGCCCTGGCCAATCGTCCGGGCGGTTATTCGCCGGAACTGGTCGAGCAGCTCGAGCCGCTGCTGGCCACCCTCGGCCAGTTGCTCGAAGCGCTGCAGCGCGACCTGCAGCGCGACCAGGCACGCTGGCGCCTGCAGCGCCAGCAGGCGGCCCTGCGCGCGCTCAACGAGGTGGCGGCGCTGAGCGGGCTGAGCAATCAGGAGCAGTTGCGCCAGGCTCTGCGCCTGGGCGCCGCCTTCTATCAGCTGCCGCTGGGGATCATCAGCCGCATCGATGGCGACGATTACCGGGTGCAGGTGCAGGTCTCGCCCGAGGGCGTACTGCACGATGGCCAGCATTTCCCCCTGGGCAAGACCTACTGCAGCATCACCCAGCGCAGCGACTGGGTGCTGGCCATCGACCGCGTGGGCCGGTCACCCCACGCCGGTCATCCCTGCTACCGCGGCTTCGCTCTGGAGTGCTATATCGGCATCGTCCTCTGGGTCGGCGGGCAGCGCTACGGCACCCTGAACTTCTCGGCCGGCGAGCCGCGCAGCCGGCCGTTCGACGAGGCCGATCACGAGTTCCTGCGCCTGTTCGCCCGCTGGGTCGGCGCGACCCTGGAGCGCCAGCAGCAGGAGCAGGCACGCCAGGCCCTGCTCGAGCGCCTCGACGAGTCCCAGCAGATCGCCCGCCTGGGGCACTGGGAGGCGAATCTGGAAAGCGGCGAGCTGTTCTGGTCGGCCGGCATCTTCGACATCTTCGGCCGCGATGCCCAGGCGTTCGTGCCCAGCATCGAGGCCTTCTACCAGCACGTGCACCCCGAGGACCGGGCCCTGATGGAGGCCGCTCAGCGTGACGCCGAGGCCGGTGCGGAGCTCGATCTGGTGCACCGCATCGTCCGCAGCGACGGGCAGATTCGCTGGGTCCGCGAGATGGGTCGGCTGCAGCCGGACGAGGGCGGCCGGCGCACCCGCCTGGTCGGCACCGTGCAGGACATCAGCGAGATCAAGCAGCGCGAGCTGGAAACCCAGCAGGCGCGAAGCTTCCTCCAGGCCCTGCTGGATTCGGCCACCGGGGTGTCGATCATCGCCACCGATCCGGACGGCCTGATCACCCTGTTCAACAGCGGCGCCGAGCGTCTGCTTGGCTACCGCGCCGAGGAGATGGTGGGGCGCTGCACCCCGGCGGCCTTCCACCTGGAGGACGAGGTGCGCGCGCTGGGCGAGGACCTCAGCCAGGCCAGCGGCGAGCGGGTCGAGGGCTTCCAGGTGTTCGTCCATGGTCCGCGTCGCGGCGAGGCGGAGACCCGTCAGTGGACCTACCTGCGCAAGGATGGCGGCCGCCGCACGGTCAATCTGACGGTCAGCGCCATTCGCGGCCGCGACGGCGAGATCAGCGGCTTTCTCGGCATCGCCAGCGACATCAGCGAACTGCAGCAGACCACCCGCGCGCTGCAGAAGAGTGAAAGCCGCTTCCGCGGCCTGGTCAGCAACCTGCCCGGCGTGGTCTACCGCTGCGACAACGACCATCACTGGACCATGCGCTACCTCAGCGAAGGCATTCTCGATCTGTGCGGCTACCCGGCCAGCGAACTGATCGACAACCGCGTGCGCAGCTACGCCAGCCTGATTCATCCGGAGGATCTGCCGAGCACCTATCAGATCCTGGATGCCATTGCGCGCCGGGAGGCCTTCGAGATCACCTATCGGCTGCTGCATGCCGAGGGTCACAGCGTCTGGGTGCGCGAGAAGGGTCGCGGCGAGTTCGACAACCAGGGCCAATTGCTTTCGATCAATGGCTTTATCTGGGATATCAGCGAGCGCAAGGCGGTGGAAGACGCCCTGCAGATCAGCCAGCGGCGCTTCAGCAGCGCCTTCGGCACCGCGCCCCAGGGCATGGCCCTGGTGTCGCCCGACGGCCGCTGGCTGGAGGTCAACGACCAGCTCTGCCAGATGCTTGGTTACAGCCGCGAGGAGCTGCTGCAGCGCGATTTCCAGCAATTCAGCCATCCCGATGACCGCCGCCTCGACCGCCAGCAGATCCAGGATCTGCTCGATGGGCGGATCGGCGCCTATCAGCTGGAAAAGCGCTACCTGAACAAGCAGGGTCGCACTCTCTGGGCGTTGCTCAGCGTATCGCTGGTACGCGACGGCGAGGGCCGGCCGCTGCACTTCGTCGCGCAGATCCAGGACTTCAGTGCCCGGGTCGCCGCCGAGCGGCTCATCCGCGAGCGCGAGCACTCCCTCAGCACCCTGCTCGACAATGTCCTCGACGCCATCATCACCATCGACCAGCGCGGCCGCATCGAAACCTTCAACCGTGCCGCGCAGCAGCTGTTCGGCTACAGCCTGGAGCAGGTGGCCGGGCGCAACGTCAGGCTGCTGATGCCCGATGCCGAGGGCGCTGCGCACGATGAGCAACTGGCGCGCTATCGCCAGACTGGCGAGGCGCGGCTGATCGGCAAGGTTCGCGAGCTGACCGGCAGGCGCAGCGACGGCGCGCCGGTCGCCATCGAGCTGGCCATGTCGCAGATCAGCCACCAGGGCGAGCAACGCTTCATCGCGGTGATCCGCGACATCAGCGCGCGCAAGCGCATCGAGCGGATGAAGAACGAATTCGTTTCCACCGTCAGCCACGAACTGCGCACCCCCCTGACCGCGATCGCCGGCTCGCTCGGATTGATCAACGGCGGGGTGTTCGGCGAGGTGCCGGCCGGCATGCGGCAGATGCTCGCCATCGCCCAGGGCAACAGCCAGCGCCTCAGCGAGCTGATCAACGACCTGCTGGACATGGACAAGCTGGTCGCCGGCAAGATGCGCTTCGATTCGGTCGAGCAGCCCTTGCTGCCGCTGATCGAGCAGGCCATCGAGCAGAATCAGCCCTATGCCGAGCAGTTTCAGGTGCGCTTCGAGCTGCGCGAGCGGGCGGCGGCCAGGGTTCGGGTCGACGCCCAGCGGCTGTTGCAGGTGCTGGCCAACCTGCTGTCCAATGCGGCGAAGTTTTCCCAGCCGGGGCAGGTCGTGGAGATCGACGTACAGCAGCACGACAGCCGCGTCAGGGTCAGCGTCCATGACCAGGGCTGCGGTATTCCCGAGGCCTTCAAGGCGCAGCTGTTCGGCAAGTTTTCCCAGGCCGACGCCAGCGATGCCCGACCCAAGGGCGGCACCGGCCTGGGCCTGGCGATCAGCAAGGAGATCATCGAACGCCTCGACGGCCGGATCGGTTACCACTCGCTCGAAGGCCAGGGCGCGACCTTCTGGTTCGAACTGCCGCTGGAGCAGCCGGCATGAGCGGGTCAATCGCGCAATTGCCTGCGTCCTGGCGCCGCCTGCTGGCGCCCTGGGGCGTGGCCCTGCTGCTGCTGCTGGTGCTCGGCCTGGGTGTCGAGCTGCTGTTGCAGCAGTACGCCCTGCGTCAGCTCGAGGAGTCGCGTCAGCGTCTGATGTCGCGTGCCGGCGAGGTGCGCGCGCTGCTGCTCGGCGAACTCAACGCCAGCCTGCACCTGGCCACCGGCCTGGCCTCCTACATCAGTGCCCGCGATGGGCGGATCGACACCGCCGAGCTGGAGCCCTGGCTGCGCGGCCTGCTGCGCCAGAGCGGGCTGCTGCGCAATATCGGCCTGGCGCCGAACAATCGCATCAGCTACGTCTATCCGCTGGCCGGCAACGAGGCGGCCCTGGGCCTCTACTATCCGGATCAGCCCCAGCAGTGGCCGGCGGTGCAGGCGGTGATCGCCAGCGGCAAGCCGCTGCTCGCCGGCCCCCTGCCCCTGGTCCAGGGCGGCCGGGGACTGGTCTACCGGGTGCCGGTGTTCCTCGACGATCGGGCGTACTGGGGCCTGATCAGCACCGTGATCGACTACGACCGGCTCTACAGCCTGGCCGATCGGGCCGCCGACGGCCTGGGTCTGGACATTCGGCTGAGCCGCGTCGAGCAGTGGCGCGAGCCCGCGCCGAGCGACGCCGGGGTACGGCTCAGGGTGCAGGCCGGCGGGGCGCAGTGGCAGTTGCAGGTCAGCGAACGGGCGGCGGCGGTGCCGGCGCTGCTCGCCCCGCGCCTGCTCGGCTGGTCGCTGGCGCTCATGCTCAGCGGCCTGGTCGGTCTGATCCTGCATGCCCAGCAGCGCCAGAGCCAACTGCTGCTGGCACTCAACCGCAGTCAGCGGCAGTTCGCCCAGGCCTTCGACATGGCCCCCCAGGGGCTGGCCCTGCTCGCCGCCGACGGGCGTCTGCAGGCGCTCAATCAGGCCCTCTGTCAGTTGCTCCAGCGCAGCCCCGAGGCGCTGCTCGGCCAGCGCCTGGAGCAGTTCGCCGAGCCGGCCCTGGGCGAAGACCTGGCGCGGCGCATGGACGCCGCCCAGGAGGCCCTGGAGAGCAGTTGGCAGGCTTGCCTGCTCGACGCCCAGGGCGAGTCGGTGGATGTCGAACTGAGCATGGCCGCGCTGCGTGGTCAGGGTGGCGCGGTGGAATCCTGGATCCTGCAGGTGCAGGACATTCGCCAGAGCAAGCGCCTGCTGCGCCTGCAGAACGAGTTCGTCTCCACCGTCAGCCACGAATTGCGCACGCCGCTGACGGCAATCAGCGGGCCGCTGGAGCTGATCAACGCCGGGGCGCTCGGCGAGGTGCCCGAGGGCCTGCGGCCGATGTTGCAGATCGCCCAGCACAACGGCCAGCGCCTGGCCACCCTGATCGACGATCTGCTCGACATCGGTAAGCTGGAGGCCGGCAAGCTGCACTTCGAGCTGCAGGAGCAGGCACTGCAGCCCCTGATCGAGCAGGCCCTGGCGGAAAACCGCGCCTACGCCGAGGCCTACCGGGTGACCCTGCGCCAGCGCGGCCGCTGCCAGGACTGGGTGCGCGTCGACAGCCAGCGCCTGGCCCAGGTGCTGGCCAACCTGCTGGCCAACGCCGCCAAGTTCTCCCGGCGCGGCCAGGTGGTCGAGGTCTTCACCGAGCGCCGTGACGGCTGGCTGCGCCTGAGCGTGCGCGACCAGGGCCGCGGCGTGCCCCAAAGCTTCCATGAGCGCATCTTCCAGAAGTTCGCCCAGGCCGATGCCAGCGACACCCGGCAGAAGGGCGGCACCGGCCTGGGCCTGGCGATCAGCAAGGAAATCGTCGAGCAGATGCACGGTCGCATCGGTTTCGATTCGGTCGAGGGCCGCGGCGCGACCTTCTGGTTCGAACTGCCGGTGGTCGAGCCGGCCACTTCGGGGGTCTCGGCATGAGTCGCAGGCCCCTCGCAGCACCGGCCAACGAGGCCCAGCGTCTGCTCGCCTTGCACAGCCTGGAACTGCTCGATACCCCGAGCGAGGCGATCTTCGATGACATCACCGCGCTGGCGGCGCAGATCTGCGGCACGCCCATCGCCCTGATCTCGCTGATCGACGCCGAGCGCCAGTGGTTCAAGAGCCGGGTCGGCCTGGACGCCCGGCAGACCGCGCGGGAAGTGGCCTTCTGTGCCCACGCGATTCACGGCAGCGAGCTGTTCGAGGTGGCCAATGCCAGCGAGGATCCGCGCTTCTGCGACAACCCGCTGGTCACGGGCGCACCGGATATCCGTTTCTATGCCGGCATGCCGCTGAGCGACGCGCGCGGTTGCAACCTCGGCACCCTGTGCGTGATCGATCGGGTCCCACGGCGCCTCGACGAAGCGCAGCGTCAGGCGCTGCAGTTGCTCGCCCGTCAGGTGATGAGGCTGTTCGAGCTGCGTCAACAGGCGCGTCTTCAGGCGGAGCAGGCGGCCCTGCACCAGGCCATGCTCGACAACGCCGGCAGCGCCGTACTCATCACCGATCCGCAGGGCCTGGTGCTGCGCACCAACCGGGCCAGCGAGGCGCTGCTCGGCTATTCGACCGAGCAGTTGCAGGGGCAGGCGCTGGCCGAGCTGCTGCACGAGCCCGGGCAACTGCAGGCGCGCCGGCAGGAACGCGCCGAGGCACTGGCGAACCCCGAACTGTCGCCCTTCGAGGCCATCATCGGCCGGGCCGCCGAGGGCCTGCCGGAGGTACGCGAGTGGACCTATGTGAGCCGCGACGGCCGGCATATTCCGCTGCTGCTGACCCTGTCGCAGATTCGCAGCCAGGACCAGTGCGCCCAGGGCTATCTGATCCTGGCCCATGACCTGAGCCAGCGCCAGCAGGCCCAGCAGCGTCTGAGCCGGCTGGCGAAGCAGCTGCCCGGGGTGGTCTACCAGTATCTGCTGCGAGCCGACGGCAGCAGCTGCTTCCCCTATGCCAGCCAGGGGCTGCGGGATATCTATGGGCTGGCGCCGGAGGAAGTCCGCGACGATGCCCGCGCGGTGTTTGCCCGCCTGCACCCGGACGATCTGCCCTCGGTCGCCGCGGCCATCGCCCAATCGGCGCGCGAGCTCAGCACCTGGCACCAGCAATACCGGGTCGAGCATCCGCTCAAGGGCTTGATCTGGGTCGAGGGCAATGCCAATCCCGAGGCCCTGGCCAATGGTGACGTGCTCTGGCACGGCTACATCCGCGACATCAGCGAGCGCAAGCTGCACGAGCAGCTGACCAATGACTTCATCTCCAGCGTCAGCCACGAGCTGCGCACACCGCTGACCGCGGTGGCCGGCTCGCTCGGCCTGATCAGCGGCGGTGCCCTGGGCGAGGTCCCCGCGGC
>JBFHKK010000046.1:0-11006 GCA_041595475.1 Pseudomonas sp.
CATGCCGTTGGCGAAGGCCGGATTGTCCATGTCGATGCTTGCGCGCACCGGTTTGAGGGCATGGGCGTACTTGGCCAGGAGGTCCAGGCCATAGTCGATGCGTTCGCGCAGTCGCCGTTCGTCCAGATCGGCCGGCTCGGGCGTATTCAGCAGACTCTCGACCTGGCGCAGAATCAGATGCTCGGGCAGGTAGCAGAGCCGGCAGTTCTTGTAGCTGGAAGCCCGCAGCTCGCTGATCGGATAGGCGCCGCCGGCACCCGCCGAGACGCCGACCAGCAAAGCCGGTTTGTGCGCCAGTTCGGTCTTGCTGGCGTAGATGAAGAAGTTCTTGATCGCCGGGCAGGCCATGCCGTTCCACTCGGGGGCGCAGATCACCAGCCCATCGGCGGCGCGCAGTTGCTGCTGGTAGAGCCCCCAGGGCCCTTCATCCTCGGCCGGCCACAGGGGCAAGGGGGCCAAGCCCAAATCGATCAGCGCGCAGGACTGATCATCGCTATGGCCCTGCTGAAGCAGGCGCTGGCGCAAGAAACGCGCGACCTTGCCCGACTGGCTGTTGCTGCGGCCGGAACCGGCCACCACCACGAGGTTCAACATCTGCTCGCTCCACTGCTGAAAGGGCGCAGGCTAGCGGTGAGGGCGGCGACTGGGCAAGGACAGAAGCGGTCAGGCGGACGGACATATGCTGCCAAGCGCGGCCGCGGGCGGCTAACCCAGGCCGGCGCTACCCAGCATCGCCAGCAGGGGTTGCGGGTAGACGCCGATGATCACCGCCAGCAGTGCCACCAGCAGCAGCATCATCCCGCCGGCGCGCTGGCCCCAGTCGACCGGGGCATCGTGCCGGCGCAGGTTGGGCTCGATCAGGAACAGGGTGACCATGACCCGCAGGTAGTAGAACACGCCGATGGCGCTGCCGATCACCAGGGTCGCCAGCAGCCACCAGAGCTCGGCCTGAACGCCGGCGGCGATGATGTAGAACTTGCCGATAAAGCCGGCCGTCAGCGGAATGCCGGCCAGCGAGAGCATCATTACCGTGAGCACGGCGGTCAGGTAGGGGCGGCGCCAGAACAGTCCGCGATACTCGTAGAGGGCATCGCAATCGCGGCCGTTGTAGGGCGTGGACATCAGGCAGATGACGCCGAAGGCGCCGAGTATGGTCAGCAGGTAGCCGGCCAGATAGACGCCGATCGCCTCCAGGGCCAGGCCTTCGCTGGCCACCAGCGCTACCAGCAGATAGCCGAAATGGGCGATCGATGAGTAGCCGAGCAGACGCTTGAGGTTGTTCTGCAGCAACGCCAGCAGGTTGCCGATCAGGATAGAGGCGACGGCGATCAAGGTCAGCAGCAGGTCCAGCGCCGGCAAAGAGGCGGCCGGCGAGAGCTGAAACAGGCGGACCAGCACGGCGAAGGTCGCGACCTTGCTGGCGCTGGCGAGAAAGGCCGCCGCCGGCGCCGGCGCGCCTTCATAGACGTCCGGGGTCCAGAGGTGGAAGGGCACCAGGGAGAGCTTGAAGGTCAGCGCCACCAGCATCATGCCCATGCCCAGTTCGACCAGCGGGGACGCCTGGCCATCGGCCTGCAGATGACTGCCGATGGCGGCAAAGCTCAGGCTGCCGGCATCGGCATAGAGCAGGGCCATGCCAAACAACAGGAAGGCCGAGGCGGCGGCCGAGAGCACCATGTACTTGATGCCTGCCTCAAGCGAGCGGCGGTTGAAGAAGGCATAGGCGACCAGCGCGTAGGTCGGCACCGAGAGCAGTTCCAGGCCGATGAACAGGCTGGCCAGATGCTGGGCGCTGACCAGCACCAGTCCACCGGCAGCAGCCAGCAGCATGAGCAGGTAGAGCTCTTCGCGGTTGCCCGGGTAACCCCGCGCGGGTTCTTCGCCCAGGTAGGCGTGGGCCAGGGTGACGCAGACCAGCGTGGCGATCAGCACCAAGGCCATGTAAAAGCAGGCGAAGCGGTCGATCCGCAGCAATTCGGTAACCGACAAGGGCACCACCGACAGCACCGCGAGCAGCGAGAGCAAGGCCAGACCGAGACCGACCAGGCTGATCAGATAGCTTTGCCGGTGGTGGCGACGCCAAGCGATGCCGAGCATCACCGCCAGGGTCGTCGCCGCGCAGATCAGCAGCGGCAGCAGGGCAATGAAGTGGCGCAGAGAAAGGTCCATGGTCGCTATCGCATCCCGTCCAGTTGCTGCAAGGCCGTGGTCAGCCACTGTTGCACGCCGCGCATGCTGGCCGCCGAGGTGTCCAGCACCGGCTGGGGATAGACCCCCAGCCACACCAGCAGGCCGATCAGCCCCAGCAGCATGCACAGCTCGCGGGCATCCGGTTGCAGCAGCGGGCTATCGGTCTTGGCCGGGCCGAAGAAGGCGCGCTGCATCATGATCAGCGCATAGACCGAGGCGAGCACCAGGCCGATGCTGGCCAGTACCGTGGTCAGCGGCCAGTCCCTGAAGGTGCCGAGCAGGATCAGGAACTCGCCGACGAAGTTGCCGGTGCCGGGCAGCCCGAGCGACGCCGCGGCGAAGAACAGCATCACCCCCGGCAGGTAGCGCAGGCGTCCCCAGAGCCCGCCCATCTCGCGCAGGTCACGGGTGTGCAGGCGCTCGTAGAGTTGGCCGCAGAGGATGAACAGGGCGGCGGCCGACAGGCCGTGGGCGAGCATCTGCATCAGCACGCCCTGCAGGGCCTGCTGGCTGCCGGAATAGATGCCGATCAGGACGAAGCCCATGTGCGACACGCTGGTATAGGCGACCAGGCGCTTGATATCGGTCTGGGCGAAGGCCAGCAGTGCGCCGTAAATGATGCCGAGCACGCCCAGGCCCATGGCGATGGGTGCGAACTGCGCCGAGGCCTCGGGAAACAGCGGCACGGCGAAGCGCAGCAGGCCGTAGGCCGCGGTCTTCAGCAGGACCCCGGCGAGGTCCACGGAGCCGGCCGTGGGAGCCTGGGCATGGGCATCCGGTAGCCAGGCATGCACCGGCACCACCGGCAGCTTGACGGCGAAGGCGATGAAGAAACCGAGCATCAGGATGAACTCCGTCTCGGCCGGCAACTGCGCCTGCAGCAGTTGGCCATAGTCGAAGGTGAGGATGCCGCTGGCATGGAAGTGGCTCAGCACCAGGGCGAGAATCGCCACCAGCATGATCAGCCCGCTGGCCTGGGTGTAGATGAAGAACTTGGTTGCCGCGTTGATTCTCGTGGTCTTGCCGTCTGCCGCGCTGTGGCCCCAGAGGGCGATGAGGAAATACATCGGCACCAGCATCATTTCCCAGAAGAAGAAGAACAAAAACAGGTCCAGGGCGAGGAACACTCCGATCACGCCACCGAGAATCCACATCAGGTTGAGGTGAAAGAAGCCGACGTTCTTCTGGATTTCCCGCCAGGAACAGAGCACCGAGAGCACCCCGAGCAGGCCGGTGAGCAGGATCATTAGCAGCGACAGGCCGTCCAGGGCCAGATGAAAGCTGATGCCCAGGCGGGGGATCCAGGCTTGGCGGTACTCCAGGGCGAAGATCGGCTCGCCCGCGCCGCTTGGCGCCAGGCGAAAATCGCCCTGTTGCCAGAGCCAGAGGCCAAGCAGCAGCACCAGGCCCATGGTCAGCAGCGCCAGCCAGCGCGGCAGGCCGGTGCTGTGGCGCTCGGCGAGCCAGCAGAGCAGGCCACCGATGAAGGGAATCAGGATCAGCCAGAGCAGAATCACGGGGTCAGGCTCCTTGCAACCATGTTCAGGCCCCCTTCAGCACGGCCAGCAGCAGGACCGCACCACCGGCCAGGGTCAAGGCGTACCAGCGGATCTGTCCGCTCTGAGTGCGGCTCAGTCCCAGGTGCAGCCACCGCGCCAGGCGTGGCAGCAGGCCGATGCTGCGGTCAAAGGGGTCGCCTGCCAGAAGCCGGCAAAGCCCCAGGTAGGGGCGGACGAACAGCCGCTCGTAGAGCCAGTCGAAGCCCCAGGCAGCCCGCCACCAGGCGCCGAAGAAACGCCCCGAGGCGCTGACCGCCAGGCGTCGCAGCAGGTCGCGATGGCGGAGGAAGAGCAGGGCGGCCAGGCCGATGCTGATCAGTGCCAGGGTGCCGGAGAGCAGTTCCAGGTTGAGTTTGGCCGCGCCGCCGGCGTGGCCGGCGCCTTCGGGCAGTACCCCGGCCAACGGCGGCTCGATCAGGGCCCCGATGAAGGTCGAGAGCAGCAGCAGGGTGACCAGCGGTAGCCAGTGGGCGATGCCCTGGCCGGGCTTGGCCTGGATCTGGGCCGGACCGTGGAAGGCGACGAATATCAGCCTGAAGGTATAGAAGGCGGTCAGCACGGCGCCGACCAGACCGGCCAGCAGCAGGCTCGGGTAACCGCTGGCGAAGGCTTCCCAGAGGATCTCGTCCTTGGAGTAGAAGCCGGCGCTGACCAGCGGCAGGGCCGCCAGGGCCGAACCGCCGACCAGAAAGCAGGCGTAGGCCAGCGGCAAGGCGCGACGCAGTCCGCCCATCTTGAAGATGTTCTGCTCATGATGGCAGGCATCGATCACCGCTCCGGCGGTGAGAAACAGCAGGGCCTTGAAGAAGGCATGGGTCATCAGGTGGAAGATCGCCGCCTGCCAGGCGCCGACGCCGAGGGCGAGGAACATGTAGCCGATCTGGCTCATGGTCGAATAGGCCAGGATGCGCTTGATGTCGGTCTGCACCAGGGCGGCGCAGCCAGCCAGCAGCAGGGTCAGGGCGCCGACCAGCCCGACCAGTTCCAGGCTCAACGGGGTGAGGCTGAACAGGCCGTGGCAGCGGGCGATCAGGTAGACCCCGGCGGTGACCATGGTGGCGGCATGGATCAGCGCCGAGACCGGGGTGGGGCCGGCCATGGCGTCGGCCAGCCAGGTCTGCAGCGGCAACTGGGCGGACTTGCCCACCGCCCCGCCGAGCAGCAGCAGGGTCGCGAGCGTGAGCATTGGGTCGCCGCTGGCGAACTGCTGCGGCGCCCGGGCCAGCATCTCCTGGATATTCAGGGTGGCGAAGGCGTAGTAGAGGATGAACAGGCCCAGGAGCATGAGCACATCGCCGATGCGAGTGACGATGAAGGCCTTGAGCGCCGCCGCGCCATTGGCCGGGGTACGGTAGTAGAAGCCGATCAGCAGGTAGCTGCACAGGCCCACGCCTTCCCAGCCGAAGTACAGCAGCAGCAGGTTGTCGCCCAGCACCAGCAGCAGCATGCTGGCGACGAACAGGTTCATGTAGGCGAAGAAGCGTCCATAGCCTTCCTGGCCGCGCATGTACCAGGAGGCGAACAGGTGAATCAGAAAGCCTACGCCTGTGACCACCCCGAGCAGGGTCAGCGACAGACCGTCCAGGTGCAGGCTGACGCTGGCGCGAAAGCCCTCGACCGCCAGCCAGGCCCAGAGGGTCTGGACCTGGCTGGCGCCGGGCTCGCTCGCGGCGAGAAACCGCCAGCCGACCAGCAGCGCCGTCAGGGCCGCCAGGCCGATCGAACCGACCCCGATCAGGGCCACGCGCCGCTCGCTCAGGCGCGCGCCGGCGAACGCCAGCAGGGTGAAGCCGAGCAGGGGGAAGACCAGGGTTAGGGCCAGTGGGTTCATCCGCGCATCTCACCGGCCGCGTCGATATCCAGGGTTTTGAAGCGCCAATACAGTTGCAGCAGGATGGCCAGGCCGATGCTGGCTTCGGCGGCGGCCAGGGTGATCATCAGGATGTACATCACCTGGCCGTCGGCCTCGCCCCAGCGGCTGCCGGCCACGACAAAGGCCAGGCCAGCGGCGTTCATCATGATCTCCAGGCTCATCAGCACGAAGAGGATGTTGCGCCGCACCAGCAGGCCGAGCAGTCCGAGGCAGAAGAGCATGGCGGCCAGTGCCAGACCATGCTCCAGGGGGATGCCGGCGCTCATGGCTTGGCCTCCTGCCGGCCCAGGTGGAAGGCGGCCACCAGCGCCGCCAGCAGCAGCATGGAGGCCAGTTCGACCGCCATCAGGTAGGGGCCGAACAGGCTGATGCCGACCGCCTTGGCCGTCACCGTCTCGCCGCCGATCTGCACGCCGCTTAAGTCGCCGATGATCAGGTAAAGCAATTGGCCCAGCAGCAGCAGCGCCAGCAGCGAAGGCCCCAGCCAGATGCCGGGGCTCAGCCAGGCCCGTTCCTGCCGCACGGTGGCCGCGCCGAGGTTGAGGATCATCACCACGAAGACGAACAGCACCAAGATCGCTCCGGCATAGACGATGATCTGCAGGGCACCGGCGAAGGGCGCGCCCAGGGCGAAGAAGCACATGGCCATGGCCAGCAGCGAGATGATCAGGTAGAGCAGGGCGTGGACCGGATTGGTATGCGTGATCACCCGCAGGGTGGCCAGCAGGGCGATGGCGCCGCAGGCGTAGAAAGCGAATGACATCAGCGTCCCTCCCGGATCATGGCAGCAGGCCCTTGACGTTGATCGGTTCGGCCTCGTCCTGGGCCGCGCCCTTGGGTTTGCCGGCGATGGCCAGGCCGGCCACCCGATAGAAGTTGTAGTCCGGATACTTGCCGGTGCCAGCGATCAGCAGGTCTTCCTTCTCGTAGACCAGTTGCTGGCGGTCGAACTCGCACATCTCGAAATCCGGGGTCAGTTGGATCGCCGTGGTCGGGCAGGCCTCCTCGCACAGGCCGCAGAAGATGCAGCGGGAAAAATTGATGCGGAAGAACTCCGGATACCAGCGCCCGTCCTCGCTCTCGGCCTTCTGCAACGAGATGCAGGCCACCGGGCAGGCCACCGCGCAGAGGTTGCAGGCCACGCAGCGCTCCTCGCCGTCGGGGTCGCGGGTCAGGACGATGCGGCCGCGGTAGCGTGGCGGCAGATAGACCTGTTGTTCCGGGTACTGCAGGGTGTCGCGGCGGCGCCAGGCATGGGCAAAGATCAGGCCCAGGCTGCGCAATTGAGTCAGGGTGCCATGGAGGATGTGCCGGATGTACGCGTACATGCCAATGCTCCTCAGTCGGCGGCGGCCAGCACCAGGGCGCCGGTCACCAGCAGGTTGATCAGGGTCAGGGGCAAACAGAAGACCCAGCCGAAGCGCATCACCTGGTCGTAGCGTGGCCGCGGCAGGGAGGCGCGCAGGAGGATGAAAAGCATCACGAAAAGGCCGGTCTTCAGGGCGAACCAGGCGAAGGGCGGCAGCCAGGGGCCATGCCAGCCGCCGAAGAACAGGGTCACCAGCAGCGCCGAAATCAGCAACATGCCGATGTACTCGCCGACGAAGAACATGCCCCATTTCATCCCGGCGTACTCGATGTGGTAGCCGTCGGCCAGTTCCTGTTCGGCTTCCGGCTGGTCGAACGGATGGCGGTGGGTGACCGCCACCCCGGCGACGAAGAAGGTGCAGAAGCCGAGGAACTGCGGCACGATGAACCACAGGTGCTGGTGCTGGTAGTCGACGATCTCGCGCAGGTTGAAGGAGCCGGCCTGGGCCACCACGCCCATCAGCGCCAGGCCCATGAACACCTCGTAGGACAGCGTCTGCGCCGAGGCGCGCAGGCTGCCGAGCAGGGCGTACTTGTTGTTGCTCGACCAGCCGGCGAAGAGCACCGCGTAGACCGCCAGACCGGCCATGGCGAAGAAGAACAGCAAACCGATGTTGAGGTCGGCTACGCCCCAGGTCGGCGTGATGGGCACCACCATGAAGGCCGCGAGCACCGCGCCCATGGCCACCAGCGGGGCCAGGGTGAAGAGCAGGCGGTCGGCGAACGGCGGGATCCAGTCCTCCTTGAAGAACATCTTGAGCATGTCCGCGGCGATCTGGAACAGGCCGAAGGGGCCGACCCGGTTGGGCCCGTAGCGATCCTGCCAGAGACCCAGCAGGCGCCGCTCGACCCAGCTGAGCAGGGCGCCGCAGAGCACCACGGCGAGGAGAATGATCAAGGCCTGGAGGACGGCCTGGGCAATCGCCCAGGCCTCGGCGTCGAGCCAGGTCATGGCGCGACCTCCGCGAGACCTTCGACGACAAGATCCGGCAACAGTGGCGGCATCCCGGGCAGGCCCAGGGGCAGGCCGAGCAGGCCCGGTACCAGTTCGTCGCAGGTGCGCAGCGGCAGGTGCAGGTGCAGGCCAAGCAGGCGGATATCGAGCAGCTGGCCCTACTGCAGACCCAGACGCATGGCATCGACCAGGCTGAGCAGGGCGTAGGGCTCCGGCATGCGCGCCTGGATGGGCGCGGCCTGCACGCTGGTTTCCTCACTGCCGAACAGATGATGGCAGGGCACCACGGCCCAGCGCCGCGGCTCGGCGGCGAAGGCCGGCGGAATCTGCCCGCACCACTGCAGGTGGTCGCCCCGGGGTTCGATCAGGCGCACGCCCGGGTCGCCGGCGCGCAGATGGCCACCGACCTCGTCCTGGAACTTGTTCCAGGCCTGGGGCGAATTCCAGCCCGGGACCCAGGCGAAGGGCACCTGCTGGCGGGCTTCGGCGGCGCCGGCGTAGCCCTCCATGGAAAAGGCAAAGGCCGAGTCGGGGTCCTGGGGCGTGCGCGGCTCATGCACGCTGAGATTGGCGCGCATGGCGGTGCGGCCACTGTAGCGGTGCGGCTCGCGCGCCAGCTTTAGGCCCTTGATGCGAAAACCGGCGTTCGGCGCCGCCTCCACTATGGCGGCCAGGGCCGGAACCGCCGCCGCACAGGCGGCGGTCACCTGATCCAGCTGGGTCCAGTCCAGCGCCTTGCCCTGCAGGGTGCTCTGCAGCGCATGCAGCCAGCGCCAACTCTCGTGCACGCAGTTGCCGGCATCGTAGTAACGCGGCGCATAGACCTGGAAGAAGCGCTGGGCGCGGCCTTCCTGGCTGACCAGGGTGCCGTCGCCCTCGGCGTAGCTGGCCGCCGGCAGCAACAGATCGGCGCGGGCGCTGGTGCGGGTGTGCAGATGGTCGAGGACGATCAGGTTGGGCACTGCGGCCAGGGCTTGGTCGAGGCTACGGGCGTCGGCGCGGCGATAGAGATCGTTCTCCAGAATCAGCAGGGTGTCGCTCTGCTCGGCGGCCAGCCGGGCCAGCGCCGCGTCCAGCGAGTCGCCGCCGAGCAGCGCAAGGCCCAGGCTGTTGGCCTCGCCGAGTACCAGGCTCAGCGAGCCGCGCTTGCCGCGCCGGTGCAGCGCCTTGGCGATGTTGCCGGCGGCTTGCAGCAGCGCGCGGTTAACCAGGGAGGTGCCGGCGATCAGCAGCGGGCGTTCGGCGGCGAGCAGGTCGGCGGCGATGCGCCGGGCCAGTTCGCGGTGATCGGGGGGCAAATCGGCGACCGCCGGTGCCTCATCGTCAAGGGCCTGGGCCACGGCGAAGCCGAGGCGAGCCAGGTCGGCCGGTGCCGCGTGCAGGCAGGCCGCGGCGATATCGTCCAGACGGGTGGCGCTGGCGCTGGCGATGTACAACGGATGGCGGCTGTGCTGGCCGATATTCTGCACGGCGGCATCCAGCCAGGGCTGCACGTCCAACTCGGCGGCCATGGCGGTGGCCTTGCCCCGGACGCTCTGGCGCAAGGCCAGGGCCATGCGTGCGGCGGTCTGGGTCAGGTCTTCGCCGAGCACCAGCACGGCATCGTGCTGCTCCATCTCGCGCAGCGAGGCGATCGGCAGCGGGCTGCCCTGCAGCAGTTCCAGGGCGGACTGCAGCAACGCCTGTTCGCCGGCGCCGAGGCCGCTGTAGAAGCGCTCGGCACCGACCAGCTCACGCAGGGCGAAGTTGCTCTCCAGGCTGGCCCGCGGCGAGCCGATGCCGATCACCCGGCGCCCCTGCAACAGGGCGGCGGCTTGGTCGAGGGACGCCTCCAGCGGCAGCGGATGCCCGCCGAGCCGCGGTTGGCGCGGGCGGTCGGGACGGTTCACGTGGCCATAGCCGAAGCGCCCGCGGTCGCAGAGGAAATAGTGGTTGATGGCGCCGTGGTAGCGGTTCTCGATGCGGCGAATCTCGCCATAGCGCTCGCCCGGGCTGATGTTGCAGCCGAGGGAGCAGCCATGGCAGATGCTCGGGGCGTACTGCATGTCCCACTTGCGGTTGTAGCGCGCCGAGTGGGTCTTGTCGGTGAACACCCCGGTGGGGCAGACCTCGGTCAGGTTGCCGGCGAACTCGCTGTCCAGCGGGCCGTCCTCGACCCGGCCGAAATAGAGGTTGTCGTGGACGCCGAAGACACCCAGGTCGCTGCCGCCGGCGTAGTCCTTGTAGTAGCGCACGCAGCGGTAGCAGGAAATGCAGCGATTCATCTCGTGGCCGATGAAGGGGCCCAGGTCCTGGTTCTGGTGGGTGCGCTTGGCGAAGCGATAGCGCCGCCGGCTGTGCCCGGTCATCACCGTCATGTCCTGCAGGTGGCAATGGCCGCCTTCCTCGCATACCGGGCAGTCGTGGGGGTGATTGGTCATCAGCCACTCGACCACGCTGGCGCGAAACTGCCGGGCCTCCTCGTCGTCGATGGCGATCCAGCTGTCGTCCTTGGCCGGGGTCATGCAGGCCATCACCAGGCGCCCGCGTTGGTCGTTCTCGTCCTCGAACTGCTTGACCGCGCACTGGCGGCAGGCGCCGACGCTGCCGAGCGCCGGATGCCAGCAGAAATAGGGGATGTCCAGGCCGAGCGACAGGCAGGCATGCAGCAGGTTGTCGGCACCCTCGACCTCATAGGCCTTGCCGTCTACGTGAATAGTGGCCATGGTCCGGCGCTCCTCTGGGCCGTTCGGACGGGGCGGGTCATTGCGAGTCCTCGCCTGTTCATGGCGCCCCCGTCACGCCGGCCGCCGCTCGGGCCGCATCGACGGGCCGGACGATGCCCGCCTCGAATTCGCCGCGGAAATACTTGAGGGCGCAGGCCAAAGGCTCGACCGCCCCCGGCGCATGGGCGCAGAAGGTCTTGCCGGGGCCGAGAAAGGCGCACAGCTGTTCGAGGACCTCGATATCGCCGGGCTGGCCCTCGCCGCGCTCGAGTGCGCGTAGCAGCTTGACGCTCCAGGGCAGGCCGTCGCGGCAGGGGGTGCAGAAGCCGCAGGACTCGCGGGCGAAGAACTCCTCG
>JBFHKK010000047.1:0-10979 GCA_041595475.1 Pseudomonas sp.
GGCGCCGGAGGGGGCGGAAACGATGTAGAGGGTGCCGGTGGTGGCCATAGGGATTTTCCGTAGCTGACGGGTTGTCTGGGTTGCAGCCAGGCGCAGGCGGCGCGCCGGGCGTGAATTGATGCCGATGCGGCTATTCGATGTTCTGCACCTGCTCGCGCATCTGTTCGATCAGCACCTTGAGATTGACCGCCGCCTGGGTGCTGCGCGGGTCGAAGGCCTTGGAGCCGAGGGTGTTGGCTTCACGGTTGAGTTCCTGCATCAGGAAGTCCAGGCGCCGGCCGGCGGCGCCGCCGGCCTTGAGTACGCGGCGCACCTCGCCGACATGGGTGGCCAGGCGGTCCAGCTCCTCGGCCACGTCGCTCTTCTGGGCCAGCAGCACCAGCTCCTGCTCCAGGCGCTGCGGGTCGAGTTCAGTTTGCAGTTCCCGGCAACGGTCGAGAATCTTCTGGCGCTGGCCGGCGAGCATCTGCGGCACCTGTTCGCGCAGTGTCGCGACCTCCTCGAGGATGCTGTCGAGGCGTTCGTGCAGCAGCCTGGCCAGCTCGAGGCCCTCGCGCTGGCGGGCACTCTTAAGCTCGTCGAGAGCCTGGGCGAACAGAGTCAGGGCCGACTTGTTGAGCAGCTGCGGATCGCTCGCGTCGGCCACCAGCACGCCTGGCCAGCTCAGCACTTCCAGGGGATTGAGCGGCGCCGGTTGCTTGATCAGGCTGGCTATCCGCTCGGCGGCGACTATCAATTGCCCGGCGCGCTCGAGGTCGACCTGCAGCGCCTTGCCGGTGGAGTCTTCGCTAAAGCGCAGGGTGCATTCGACCTTGCCGCGTGACAGTCCCTGGCGCAGGGCTTCGCGCACCGCCGCCTCGAGATCGCGAAAGGCTTCCGGCAGGCGCAGGTGCGGCTCCAGGTAGCGATGGTTGACCGAGCGTAGCTCCCAGCTCAGGGTGCCGCTGGCTTGCGCCAGTTCGGCGCGGGCAAAGGCCGTCATGCTGTGGATCATGGGGCGAACCTCGCGAGAATTCGGCGGTGGCGAAAGGGGCCAGATTGTAGCGCAGAGCGTTGCTTGCTCCCAATTGGTCGTGTCGTCACCACGGGGCCGCCCTTATAATGCCGGCAGATTCCAGATCAGAGCAGGTAGTCATCGATGAAACGTCCCAGCGGCCGCGCGGCCGATCAGTTGCGCCCGATTCGCCTTACCCGCAACTACACCAAGCACGCCGAGGGATCGGTGCTGGTGGAGTTCGGCGATACCAAGGTGATCTGCACGGTCAGCGTCGAGGCGGGCGTGCCGCGCTTTCTCAAGGGCCAGGGCCAGGGCTGGCTGACCGCCGAGTACGGCATGCTGCCACGCGCCACCGGCGAGCGTAATCAGCGCGAGTCCAGCCGCGGCAAGCAGGGTGGACGCACCCTGGAGATTCAGCGCCTGATCGGTCGCTCCCTGCGTGCGGCGCTGGACATGTCCAAGCTGGGTGAGTTCACCCTGTACGTGGACTGCGACGTGATCCAGGCCGACGGCGGTACCCGCACGGCCTCGATCACCGGCGCCATGGTCGCCCTGGTCGATGCGCTCAAGGCGATCAAGAAGCGCGGCGGCCTGAAGAGCGGCGATCCACTCAAGCAGAAGGTCGCTGCGGTCTCGGTCGGCATCTATCAGGGCGAGCCGGTGCTGGACCTAGATTACCTAGAGGATTCCGCCGCCGAAACCGACCTGAACGTGGTGATGACCAGCACCGGTGGCTTCATCGAGGTGCAGGGCACGGCCGAAGGCGCGCCTTTCGAGCCCGAGCAGCTCACCGCCATGCTGGCCCTGGCGAAAAAAGGCATGGCCGAGCTGTTTGAGCTGCAGCAGCAGGCCCTGGCCGATTGAGTGCCGCTTAGCAAGCGAGGAGGCTGATATGGACGAGCAGCAGCTTGTCCCCGTACCCGGACCGGAAGCGCGGCAGTGGGCGATGTTCTGCCACTACGCGGCCTTCTTCTGGTTCCTGGTGCCTATGGTCGGCAACGTCATAGGGCCGCTGATCGTCTGGCAACTGAAGAAAGACAGCGCGCCTTTCGTCGACGACCAGGGCAAGGAGGCGTTGAACTTTCAGATCACCTTCAGCCTGGCCATGATGATCTGCGGGGTGCTGGCCTGGATCATCATTGGCTTTCCGCTGATGCTGCTGGTCAGCGTCGCGGCGCTGGTGATGACCATCATCGCCGGCATCAAGGCCAATGCCGGCCAGACCTACCGTTATCCGATCTGCTGGCGAGTGGTGAAGTAGCGGTTCGTTCGTTCGGCTAGACGCTGAGGGTCCAGTCGTAGTCAACGACCAGCGGGGCATGCTGGGAGAAGCGCGGCTCGCGCGGCAGGCGGGCGCTGCGCACGCTGCGCCGTAGGCCCGGGGTGAGCAGCTGATAGTCGAAGCGATAGCCCAGGTTGAGCAGTTGCGCCTGCTCGCTGTCCGGCCACCAGCTGAACTGCTCGCCTTCACGGCTGGACTCGCGCAGCGCATCGACATAACCCATGCTGCCGACAACCTCATCCAGCCAGGCCCGCTCCGGCGCCAGGAAGCCCGCCGATTGCTGGCAGTCGCGCCAGTTCTTCACGTCGAGTTTCTGGTGCGCGACGAACAGCGAGCCGCAATAGATGTACTCGCGACGCTTGCGGCGCTGCTTGTCCAGATAATGGGTGAAGTCGTTCATGAACTTGAACTTCTGGTTCAGGCTCTCGTCGCCTTTCAGTCCGGACGGCAGCAGCAGGCTGGCGATGCTCACCTTGTCGAAATCGGCCTGCAGGTAGCGCCCGTAGCGGTCGGCCGTCTCGAAGCCGAGGCTGCTGATCACCGCCTTGGGCTGCAGCCGCGAATAGAGGGCCACGCCGCCCTGCTCGGGTACTTCGGCATCGCAGCCGTAGAGGAAATAGCCCGGCAGCTGCAGGCGCTGGTCGTCCAGGTCAAAGGCAGAGGCGCGGGTATCCTGCAGGCAGATGACATCGGCATCCTGCGCCTGCAGCCAGTTGAGCAAGCCGCGCTCGACGGCAGCATGAATACCATTCACGTTCACGCTGATAATCCGCATAAATGGCCCCCCAAAAATCGTCCGTGTATGATACCTGAGCTCGTGTTTAATTAGCTAAGTTCCCGGCCGCTCCCGGCCGCTCCAGGGCTCTCCATGCAAGCGTATCAGCGCGAATTCATTCGTTTTGCCATCGAGCGCGGCGTGCTGCGCTTCGGTCAGTTCACCCTCAAATCGGGTCGCACCAGCCCCTATTTCTTCAATGCCGGGCTCTTCGACAGCGGCCTGGCGCTGGCCCGACTCGGCCGTTTCTATGCCGCCGCCTTGGCCGACAGCGGTATCGACTTCGATGTGCTCTTCGGCCCGGCCTACAAAGGCATACCCCTGGCGGCCACCACCGCCGTGGCGCTGGCCGAGCAGCATCAACGGGATCTGCCCTGGTGCTTCAATCGCAAGGAAGCCAAGACCCATGGCGAGGGCGGCAGCCTGGTCGGCGCGCCCTTGGCCGGGCGGGTGCTGATCGTCGATGACGTGATCACCGCCGGCACCGCCATCCGCGAGGTCATGCAGATCATCCAGGGCCAGGGCGCCCAGGCGGCCGGGGTGCTGATCGCCCTGAACCGTCAGGAGCGCGGGCAGGGCGAGTTGTCGGCGATCCAGGAAGTCGAGCGGGATTTCGCCGTGCCGGTCATCAGCATCGTCTGTCTGGATCAGGTGCTGGAGTACCTGGCAGACGATGCCGATTTGCAGCAGTATCTGCCTGCGGTGCGCGCTTATCGCGCCGAGTACGGGATTTAACCTGCCAGAAGAAGGTACGCCTCGATGCACAAGCCGATTTTGCTGGGCGCCCTGCTGGCGCTGGGTCTGGCGCTGCCGGCAGCGGTGACTGCTGGCGAACTCTACCGCTATGTCGACGATAGGGGCGTGACCGTGCTGAGTCGTCAAGGCGTGCCGCCGGAGTTCATCGGCAACGGCTATGAAGTGCTGAATGACCAGGGGCGGGTGATCCAGGTGGTGCCGCCGGCGCCCAGCCCCGAGGAGCGCCAGCGGCTGGCCGCGGAAAAGGCCCGGGCCGGATCGGACAAGCAGCTGCTGCGCCTGTACAGCAGTCCCGAGGATGTCGACCGGGCGCGGGCGCGCAAGATGGCCGAGCTCGACGGCATGATCGGCATCGTGCGCGGCAACCTGCAGTCGGCCCGCACCCAGCAGGCCAACCTGGAGAGCCTGGCGGCCGATCACGAGCGCGCCGGGCGCGCCGTGCCGGAACACCTGCTGGCGCAGATCGAGAATCAGAAGGTCGAGCGCCAGCGCCTGAAGGCGGAGATCGCCCGTTACGAGGAGATCCGCAAGCGCGCCCAGGCCAGCTTCGAGGCCGATCGCCAGCGGGTAAGCGAGTTGCTCGGTCGCCGCGGCAGCGACTGAATCGGAGCGCCACCGGCTACGAGCGCCATTGGCCGAGCGGCGGGATGACTCCCGACGCCGGGCTAGTCACTCAGGGGCGTTTGCGATTGCAGATCAGGGTGCCGACGCCACTGTCGGTGAAGATCTCCAGCAGCACCGCGTTGGGGACCCGGCCGTCGATGATGTGCGCGCTGGTCACCCCGCCCTGCACGGCGTCCAGGGCGCAGCGGATCTTCGGCAGCATGCCGCCATAGATGGTGCCGTCGGCGATCAGGGCGTCGACCTGCTCGGTGGTCAGGCCAGTCAGCACCTGGCCCTGCTTGTCCATCAGCCCGGCGATATTGGTCAGCAGCATCAGCTTTTCGGCCTTCAGGGCTTCGGCCACCTTGCCTGCCACCAGGTCGGCGTTGATGTTGTACGACTCGCCGTCGGGCCCGACGCCGATAGGCGCGATCACCGGAATGAAGTCGCCCTTGACCAGCATGTTCAGCAGGTCGGTGTTGATCCCGGTGACCTCGCCGACATGGCCGATGTCGATGATTTCCGGCTGGGTCATCTCCGGGGTCTGGCGGCTGACCTTGAGCTTCTTGGCGCGGATCAGCCCGGCATCCTTGCCGGTCAGGCCGATGGCGCTGCCGCCATGCTGGTTGATCAGGTTGACGATGCTTTTGTTGACCTGGCCGCCGAGGACCATCTCCACCACGTCCATGGTGGCGGTGTCGGTGACGCGCATGCCGTCGATGAAATGGCTTTCGATCGACAGCCGCTTGAGCAGGTCGCCGATCTGCGGGCCGCCACCATGAACCACCACCGGGTTGATGCCGACCGCCTTCATCAGCACTATGTCGCGGGCGAAGCCGGTCTTCAGCTCCTCGCTTTCCATGGCGTTGCCGCCGTACTTGATCACCAGGGTCTTGCCGACGAAGCGGCGAATGTAGGGCAGAGCTTCGGAAAGCACCTTGGCCACCTGGGTGGCGGCATCACGCTCGAGGGTCATGCGGGACTCCATGCTGATTCAATCTGTCAAAACGGTAGTTTGATGTCGGGTTCTGCGCGATACAGCTGGGCGCGGAACACCTCCTTGATGCGCTCGAGCTCTTGCTCGCTGTCGGCCTCGAAGCGCAATACCAGCACCGGCGTGGTGTTGGAGGCGCGCACCAGGCCCCAGCCATTAGGGTAGTCGACGCGCACCCCGTCCAGGCTGGTGATATTGCCCTCGCCCCAGATGCCGTCGCGCTGCAGGCGCTCGATCAGGCGGAACTTGCCGCGCTCGCTGACCGGGATGTTGATCTCCGGCGTGGCGATGTCGCTGGGGAAGGCGGCGAACACCTGCTCGGCGTCCTGCTTTTCCTGGCTGAGGATCTCCAGCAGGCGGGCGGCGGCGTAGACGCCGTCGTCGAAGCCGAACCAGCGCTCCTTGAAGAAGATGTGTCCGCTCATCTCGCCGGCCAGCAGGGCGCCGGTTTCCTTCATCTTCTTCTTGATCAGCGAATGGCCGGTCTTCCACATCACCGGGCGGCCGCCATAGCCGCTGATCAGCGGGGTCAGGCGGCGGGTGCACTTGACGTCGAAGATGATGTCGGCGCCGGGGTTGCGCGAGACCACGTCCTTGGCGAACAACATCAGCAGGCGATCCGGATAGACGATGGTACCGGTGTTGGTCACCACGCCGACGCGATCGCCGTCGCCGTCGAAGGCCAGGCCCAGGTCGGCCTTCTCGGCCTTGACCCTGGCGATCAGGTCCTTGAGGTTTTCCGGCTTGCCTGGGTCCGGGTGGTGATTGGGGAAGTTGCCGTCCACCTCGCAGTACAGCGGAATCACGTTGCAGCCCAGGCTCTCGAGCAGCTGCGGCGCGATCACCCCGGCCACGCCGTTGCCGCAGTCGACCACCACCTTGAGCTGGCGGGCCAGGGCGATGTCGTCGCGGATCTGCTCGAGGTAGCGCTCGAGGATCTCGACCTGCTCGACCGAGCCGACGCCGCTGCTCAGGTCGTTGCTGTCGATGCGCGCCTTGAGGGCCTGGATCTGCTCGCCGGCCAGGGTGTCGCCGGCGATGACGATCTTGAAACCGTTGTAGTCCGGCGGGTTGTGGCTGCCGGTGAGCATCACCGCGGACTTGCCGGCGAGCACGTGGGCCGCGTAGTAGACCACCGGGGTGGGTACCATGCCCAGGTCGCTGACGCTGCAGCCGCAATCGAGCAGGCCCTGCACCAGTCGCTGCATCAGCTCGGGCCCGGACAGGCGACCGTCGCGGCCCACGGCGACGTTGGGCTCGCCCTGGGCCAGGCTCTGTGAGCCCACCGCACGGCCGATCCAGTAGGCCGTCTCGGCGGTCAGGCTTTGCCCGACGACGCCGCGAATGTCATAGGCTCGGAAAATGTCGGCCGACAGTTTCGGCGGGTTCTTCGCTTGAGTCATGGTGGCTGGCTGCTCCAGTCCCAGGAGATCCTGGTCTTCGTCGAGGATGTCGATGTCGAGGATGTCGGCGCTCTGGAACAGCGGGTCGACCAGATCCGCGGCGAGCTCCACAAGCGGCGCCTCGGTGCCGGTGCCGGTGCCGGCACCGGTGCCCTTGTCCTGCACGGCAGTGTCGCTCGCCGGCTGAGCTCGGCGCGGCAGCCGGGACAGCGCTTTGGCCAGGCCGTCGAGGGCCGGCAGGGTCAGGCCGAAGGTCTTGACTGCCTTGCCGGCCGACAGCTCCCTGATCAGTTGCCCGAGTTGGCGCACATCTTTCTGCAGGCGCTGCTGCATGCCGTTGTGCACCAGATACAGGCCGATCAATGCGCCGAGCAGGCTGATCACCGCGGCCAGGGCCAGCAGCGACGGTGAGCTGATGGTCGCCTCTAGCGCCGGTCCGGGGCTGAAGCTGAGCTGCCAGTTGGGATTGCCGCTGCTCAGTTGCAAGGCTTCGCCCTGGCCTTCGCCGCGCTGCGCCAGCAGCTGGGCCGGGCCGCCAACGAATTGCTGGACCAGGCGCACCTGGCCGACGCCTGCCGGCAGCATGGGCAGCTTGGACAGTAGGCGCTGGAGATCGACGACCAGCAGCAGGGTGCCTTCGACCGGCTGCTCATCGCTCAGGCGCACCGGGGCGACGCTATAGACCAGCCAGCGCTGATCGACCTTGTAGGCCTCGGCGGGCGGCGTCTGGCCAGTCTCCGCGCGGCGCACCAGGTCCAGGGCGGCAAAGTTCATCGGCCCATCGCGGCTCATGTCCTGTGTCGCTTGGCGCCGGCCGTTGAGGTGCACATCGATCACCGCGTCCCAGTAGCGCAGGCGTTGCTCGGTCGCGCGAATCCGCGTGCGCTCCTCGCTCTGCAGCGCCTCGAGCAGCGAGGGATTGCGTGCTGCGGCCTGAGTATCGGCAGCCAGCTGCTTGAGGGCGTTCTGCACGGCCGCCGCCTGGCCGCTGCTCCAGGCCTGGGCCAATTCCTGGCGCTGCTCTTGGGCGCTGTTGGCCAAGCTGAACGCGAGCAGAGCGGCGGCCGCAGTCAGGCCGATGAGCGTGGCGAGGATACCCGGCAGCAGCAGATTAAGGGCGGCCTTGCCCGCGCCCTTGTCTGCCGCCCGCACATCTTCGGCGGCCGGGTTGCCGTCCGCTGGAGTTGGCGGCGCTGCGCGTTTGAAGAGTTTCATCGATGGGCTCCTCGGCGATTCATCCTGAAAAGAGTCAAGGTACTCAGTGGCTGCCGGAATGGCCGAAGCCGCCGGCGCCGCGCTGGCTTTCGTCGAACTGCTCGACCAGTTCGAAGCGGGCCTGAACCACCGGCACCAGAATCAGCTGCGCGATGCGCTCGCCCACGGCGATGCTGAAGGAGGTTTGTCCGCGATTCCAGCAAGACACCATCAGCTCGCCCTGGTAGTCGGAGTCGATCAGGCCGACCAGGTTGCCGAGGACGATGCCGTGTTTATGACCCAGGCCCGAGCGCGGCAGGATCATCGCCGCCAGGCCCGGATCGCCGATGTAGATCGACAGGCCGGTGGGAATCAGCACGGTCTGGCCCGGCTCCAGCAGCAGATCCTCCGCGAGCATGGCGCGCAGGTCGAGGCCGGCGGAGCCGGGCGTGGCGTACTGCGGCAGGGGAAACTGGTCGCCCAGGCGCGGGTCGAGGATCTTGGCTTGTAGCGCGTGCATGTCAGGCTCGGGAGTCGGTGGTTGGGAGGGTCACGGGCGCGGCAACCGGTCGGCGATGAAGCGCACCAGCTGGCGGGCGATCTTGCTCTTGCTGGCCTGGGCGAAGCTCTGCTGACTCAGTTGGCGATCGATGACGATGATCGCGTTTTCCTCGCTGTTGAAGCCGATGCTCGGATTGGCCACGTCGTTGGCGACGATCAGGTCGAGCTGCTTGTCTTTGAGCTTGCGCGAGGCGTACTCGAGCAGGTTCTCGGTTTCGGCGGCGAAGCCGACGCTGAAGGGGCGATCCTCGCGTGCGGCCAGAGTGGCGAGGATGTCCGGATTGCGCACCATCTGCAGGAACAGACCGTCGCTGCTGCCGGGATCCTTCTTCAACTTGTGCTGGGCCACCACTTCCGGGCGGTAGTCGGCCACGGCCGCGGCGGCGATCAGCAGATCGCAGGGCATGGCGGCCTCGCAGGCGGCGAGCATATCGCGGGCACTGACCACATCGATGCGCTCGACCCGATCCGGGGTGCGCAGATGAACCGGGCCGCTGACCAGGGTTACCCGGGCGCCGGCTTCGGCGGCTGCCTCGGCCAGGGCGAAGCCCATCTTGCCGGAGCTGTGGTTGGTGATGTAGCGCACCGGGTCTATGGCTTCCTGGGTCGGGCCAGCGGTGATCAGCACGTGGCGGCCGGTCAGTGCCTGCGCTTCGAAACAGTCGGCGGCGCACTGGGCCAGGGCCTCGGCCTCGAGCATGCGCCCGGGGCCGACATCGCCGCAGGCCTGCTCGCCGGCCGCCGGGCCGAACAGGCGCAGGCCGCGCTCGGCGAGCAGTTGGGCGTTGGCCTGGGTGGCCGGATCGCGCCACATCGCCTGGTTCATCGCCGGCGCCAGGGCCACGGGGGCGTCCGTGGCCAGCACCAGGGTGGTCAGCAGATCGTCGGCGATGCCCTGGGCCAGGCGCGCCATCAGGTCGGCGGTGGCCGGTGCGACCAGGATCAGATCGGCCCAGCGAGCCAGTTCGATGTGGCCCATGGCCGCCTCGGCGGCAGGGTCGAGCAGATCCAGGTGGACCGGCTGCCCGGACAGCGCCTGCAAGGTCAGCGGGGTAATGAACTCGCGGCCGCCCCGGGTCATGACCACCCGCACCTCGGCGCCCTGATCCTTGAGCCGACGCACCAGTTCGGCGCTCTTGTAGGCGGCAATGCCGCCCCCGACGCCAACGATGATGCGTTTGCGATACAGCCGCTGCATAGGCCTGCCTTCTTACGAGAATAGATGTATGCCGGGTCGAACAGCCTTGTCGGCCGATTGCCGCGCAAAAAACTCGGCTACGATAGCACAGCGGCCGCAGCGCAGCAGCGGCGTCCGGCGCACAGGGAGGTGCCATGAGTATTCGCGATTGGCCCGCGGCAGAGCGGCCGCGAGAGAAACTGCTGATGCACGGAGCCGGCGCCCTGAGCGATGCCGAGCTGCTGGCGATCTTCCTGCGTACCGGGGTCGCCGGACACAGCGCGGTGGATCTGGCGCGTCACCTGCTCGGCGATTTTGGCGGCCTGCGCGCCCTGCTGCAGGCCGACCTGACGGCATTCAGCCGGCGCCTGGGCCTGGGGCCGGCAAAGTTCGCCCAGTTGCAGGCGGTCTTGGAGATGGCCCGCCGTCACCTGGCCGAGCAGCTGCGCCGCGACTCGGCGCTGGAGAGTCCGCAGGCGGTGCGCGACTATCTGAAGGCGCTGCTGCGGCACGAGCCGCACGAGGTGTTCGGTTGCCTGTTTCTCGATGCCAAGCACCGGGTGCTGGCCTTCGAGGCCTTGTTCCAGGGAAGTATCGATGGTGCCAGCGTCTATCCCCGCCAAGTCGTCAAGCGCGCCCTGGCCCATAATGCAGCCGCGCTTATCCTGACCCACAATCATCCCTCGGGCGTCGCCGAGCCGAGTCAGGCCGACCGGGTGCTGACCCGGCGACTGAAGGAGGCGCTGGAGCTGGTCGAGGTGCGTGTGCTCGATCACTTTATCGTCGGTGATGGCGAACCGCTGTCGATGGCCGAGCGCGGCTGGCTGTAGCGGCCGAGCCGCCCCGCCGACGAGCGGTGGTCGCCCGGGCTGCGCATGGCCACTCTGGCCCGGAGGCCCGAAACGCGCGCCGGCTCGCTCGATGAATTCGTCATCGGCCTTGTTGATGGGGGGGCTTTCTGGTATAAAGCAGCGCTCTTTTCTAGGGGCCCGGTTCTTGCGCTTTCAGGTGTAGCCGGTAAGACCCTCGAGAAACGCGGCGCAGAGCGCCAATGACATTGAGTTTAAGCGGCCAACCCATGCCGGGTTGGGCATGTGGTTTTAGAGGGCTGAGGCATGTCGAGAGTCTGTCAAGTGACCGGTAAGGGTCCGGTTACCGGGAACAACATTTCCCACGCGAACAACAAAACCCGTCGTCGTTTCCTGCCGAACCTGCAGCATCATCGCTTCTGGGTCGA
>JBFHKK010000048.1:0-10973 GCA_041595475.1 Pseudomonas sp.
CGAGGCGACCAGCGAAGAAGTGGCCAACCAGGCGCTGGAGACCTTCGAATACTGCGTCGAGCAGGGCTGGGTGCTGGACGGCGTGATGAGCCAGAGCCAGCAGCAGCTGGAGAACCTGTGGAAGCTGCGCGAGTACATCTCCGAGACCATCAGCCACTGGACCCCGTACAAGAACGACATCTCGGTCACCGTCGGCCAGGTGCCGGCCTTCCTCCATGACATCGACCGCATCGTCGAGGCCAACTACCCCGACTTCGAGGTGGTCTGGTTCGGCCATATCGGCGACGGCAACCTGCATCTGAACATCCTCAAGCCCGAGAATCTGAGCAAGGACGAGTTCTTCGCCAAGTGCGCCATCGTCAACCAGTGGGTGTTCGAGACCGTGCAGAAGTACAACGGCTCCATCTCCGCCGAGCACGGCGTGGGCATGACCAAGCGCGACTACCTGCACTACAGCCGCTCCGAGGCGGAGATCGCCTACATGAAGGCGATCAAGGCGGTGTTCGACCCCAACGGCATCATGAACCCGGGCAAGATCTTCCCGCTTTGACCCCCAGGAGTCGCGCATGAGCTACCAGCACCAGTATGTCGACGGCACCCCTATCCACTTCCCCCTGGGCAAGGTGGTGTGCATCGGCCGCAACTATGCCGAGCATGCCGCCGAGCTGAACAACCCGGTGCCCAGCGAGCCACTGCTGTTCATCAAGCCGGGCAGCTGTGCGGTGCCGCTCGAGGGCGGCTTCCACATTCCCGAAGCGCGTGGCGCCGTGCACTTCGAGGCGGAGATCGCGGTGCTGATCGGCAAGCCGCTGTCGCGCCGGCCGAATGCCGAAGAGGTACGCGACGCCATTTCCGGCTTCGCCCCGGCCCTGGACCTGACCCTGCGCGATGTCCAGGCGCGGCTCAAGGAGAAGGGCCACCCCTGGGAAATCGCCAAGAGCTTCGACGGCGCCTGCGTGCTGGCACCCTTCGTACCGGGCGATGCGATCGAGGACCTGGCCGACATCGGCATCCGCCTGTCGCTCAATGGCGAGCGGCGCCAGGACGGCAACAGCCGCGAGATGCTCAACCCCATCCTGCCGATGATCCAGCACATGGCCGGGCACTTCAGCCTGCAGCCCGGCGATGTCATCCTCACCGGCACCCCGGCCGGCGTCGGCCCGCTGCAGCGTGGCGACCAGCTGGAACTGGAGCTGGTCGGTCACTCGCGCTTCGCCAGCCGGGTGCTCTGATTCCGGCGCCCGCCGCGCTCATGGAACCTTAGCGCCGGCGCGCCAGTCTGACGACCATTCACCCGCGAGTGGTCGCCGATGCCCTTGTTGATTTCCCTCTTGCGCTCGCCGCGACTTTGGCTGCTGTTGTTGGGACTTGCGCTGACGGCGGCACTGGTCGAATACCAGCTTTGGGGCGAGCGCGCCCGACTCTGGCTCAAGCAGCAGTATGTCGATGACGACACGCGTCAAGCCAGCATCTGGCTGCCGGGCTACCGGCTGGTGGACACCCGACTGCTGGCCGGCCTGGAGGAAGCCGAGACCTCCGACCTGACCTACGACGCGCAGCGCAACAGCCTGTACACCGTGACCGGCCGCCAGCCGCAGCTAATCGAGCTGTCGCTGAGCGGCGAGGTGCTGCGGCGCATTCCGCTGCTCGGCTTTGCCGACCCCGAAGGCGTCGAGGCCCTGGGTGGCGGACGCCTGGCGATCGTCGACGAGCGCCGCCACAGCCTGACCACCTTCCGCCTGGACGATGATGCCGTGAGCATCGATGCGGCCGAGCATCCCAGCCATGACCTGGGCTTTGCCGAGGCCGGCAACAAGGGCTTCGAAGGCATTGCCTGGGATGCCGGCAGCCAGCGTCTGCTGCTGGCCAAGGAGCGCGAGCCGCTTGGCCTGTTCAGCCTGCCGTTTCCCGGCGAGGAAGGCGTGGCCGGCGCCTTGCAGGCGCTACCGGACAAGACCGCGATGCTGCGCGACATGTCGGCGCTGAGCTTCGATGCGCGCACCGGCCATACGCTGGTGCTGTCGGATGAGTCGCGTCTGCTGCTGGAAGTCGACCGCCAGGGCGAGCCGGTCAGCTTCCTCAGCCTCAGCGCCGGCTTCAACGGCCTGCCCAGTGCCATCGAGCAGGCCGAAGGGGTGGCGCTGGACGCGGCCGGAACCCTCTACATCATCGGCGAGCCCAATCTGCTGTATATCTTCCGCAAGCATCCGGAGTCTTCCCCCGCCCAATGAAGCCGGAGGCGCCCCGGTCGCTGGATGGTTACAGACGAAAGCCGCCAGCCGCGGCCTAGGTTTCATCCTCGAGCAGCGCGGCCACCGCGTTGTTCTTCACCGACTCGACGCCTTTCTCGCAGCCCGCCTGGCTGGCATACAGCTGGCTCTGGCCGACCACCTGGCCATTGGTGGCCTTGAGCACGAAATGGAACTTGCCGCCGGCGGCGGGCTTGACCTCGAAGGCGCCCTCGCGCTGGGAGTTGTTGCGCACCGAGGCGATGCCGTTGAGGGCCGAGGCCTTGCTCTTGTACAGCTCGCTGGTGAGGATGACCTGGCCGTTGGCGGCATGCAGGTTGAAATGCACTTGGCCATCCTTGGCGGTCTTGAGGTGAAATTTGCTGGCCATGCGAGGATCCTTTTCCGGGTAACCCTTGCAAGCCTAGCGCCCCTGTCGCATAAGGCCAGCCGCACTCATGGCCGGGTCAGGCGCTTGACTCCTTCGCTTGTGCCGAGCAGCAGCAGATCGGCCGGACGCGCGGCGAACAGGCCATTGCAGACCACCCCGACGATGTTGTTGATCTGCGCCTCCAACTCCAGCGGATTGACGATCGACAGGTTGTGCACATCGAGGATCTGATTGCCGTTGTCGGTGATCACGCCCTCGCGATAGACCGGGTCGCCGCCAAGCTTGACCAGTTCCCGGGCCACATGGCTGCGCGCCATGGGGATCACCTCCACCGGCAACGCAAAGGCACCGAGCACCGGCACCCGCTTGCTCTCGTCGGCGATGCAGACGAAGGTCTTGGCCACCGCCGCGACTATCTTCTCGCGGGTCAGGGCGGCGCCACCGCCCTTGATCAGGTTGAGGTGCTCGTCGCTCTCGTCGCAGCCGTCGACATAGAACTCCAGCTCGTCCACGGTGTTGAGCTCGTACACCGGAATGCCATGGCGCTTGAGGCGGGCGGCGCTGGCTTCGGAGCTGGCCACGGCGCCGTCGAACTCGGCCTTGTGCCGGGCCAGGGCATCGATAAAGCAGTTGGCGGTGGAGCCGGTGCCGACCCCGACGATGCTCTTGGCGTCGAGTTGGGGAAGGATGAGGTCGACGGCCGCCTGGGCGACTGCCTGCTTGAGTTGGTCCTGGGTCATCGCGGGTTCTGCGCCTGAGTCGAATCGGGGGGGCTGTATTATAGCCCCATGCACCGGCAAAACCGCGGCCCTCGTATGGTCGGGCGCCGCGACCCTGGGGTAGACTCGCCGGTTCTCCCTGCTCAGCCGCCTGCGATCTCGCCATGCTCGAAGACTACGTCAAGAAGATCCTCACCTCGCGCGTCTACGACGTGGCGGTGGAGACCCCGCTGCAAGCCGCCAACCAGCTGTCCGAGCGCCTGGGCAACGCCATCTGGCTCAAGCGCGAAGACCTGCAGCCGGTGTTTTCCTTCAAGATTCGCGGCGCCTACAACAAGCTGGCCCAGCTCTCGGCCGAGGAGCAGGCCCGTGGCGTGGTCACCGCCTCGGCCGGCAACCATGCCCAGGGCCTGGCCCTGGCGGCCAAGGTGCTGGGCGTCAGCGCCACCATCGTGATGCCCAAGACCACGCCGGAAATCAAGGTCAATGGCGTGCGCGCGCGCGGCGGCCAGGTGGTGCTGCACGGCGACAGCTTCCCCGAGGCCCTGGCCTATTCGCTCAAGCTGGTGGAAGAGCAGGGCTACCTCTATATCCACCCCTATGACGATCCGCACACCATCGCCGGCCAGGGCACGGTGGCGATGGAGATCCTGCGTCAGCACCCCGGCCGGCTGGACGCCATCTTCGTTCCGGTCGGCGGCGGCGGCCTGATCGCCGGCATCGCCGCCTACGTCAAATACCTGCGCCCGGAGATCAAGGTCATAGGCGTCGAGCCGGACGACTCCAACTGCCTGCAGGCGGCCATGGCCGCCGGCGAGCGGGTGGTGCTGCCGAGCGTCGGGCTGTTCGCCGACGGCGTGGCGGTGGCGCAGATTGGCGAGCACACCTTCGCCCTGTGCAAGGACCATGTCGACGAAGTGATCACCGTCAGCACCGACGAGATCTGCGCGGCGATCAAGGACATCTACGACGACACCCGCTCGATCACCGAGCCGGCCGGCGCCCTGGCGGTGGCCGGGATCAAGCGCTATGTCGAACGCGAGGCCTGCAGTGGCCAGGTGCTGGTGGGCATCGACTCGGGCGCCAACATCAACTTCGACCGCCTGCGCCATGTCGCCGAACGTGCCGAACTGGGCGAGAAGCGCGAAGCCATCATCGCCGTGACCATCCCCGAGCGCCCGGGTAGCTTCAAGGCCTTCTGCGAGGCGATCGGCAAGCGCCAGATCACCGAATTCAACTACCGCTACCACACCGACAAGGAAGCGCACATCTTCGTCGGCGTGCAGACCCATCCGGAGACCGACCCGCGCGCGGCGCTGGTCGAGGGCCTGCGCGGCCAGGGCTTCCCGGTGGTCGACCTGACCGACAACGAACTGGCCAAGCTGCATATCCGCCACATGGTCGGCGGCCATGCCGTGCATGTCAGCGACGAAGTGGTGTTTCGCTTCGAGTTCCCCGAGCGACCGGGGGCGCTGTTCAACTTCCTGCAGCGCCTGGGCGGGCGCTGGAACATCTCCATGTTCCACTACCGCAACCATGGCGCCGCCGATGGCCGGGTGGTCGCCGGTCTGCAGGTACCGCCGGCCGAGCGCCATCTGGTGCCGGCGGCCCTGGACGAGATCGGCTACCCCTACTGGGACGAGAGTGACAACCCGGCCTACAAGCTGTTTCTCGGATAACGGAGTCGCTGATGGAACACTACCCACTGCTGAAATTCGCCCACCTGATCCCGGCCGTGCTGCTGTTGGCCGGCCTGCTCGCCCATGGATTCATGCTGTGGAAAGCGCACAGGTCCGCCGACAGCGCCGTGCTGCTGCGCAAGCTGCGGGTCACCTGCCGCTACAGCCTGCCGGCCCTGGGCCTCTTGGCGCTGAGCCTGCCGCTCAGCGGCTGGTGGCTGGTCGATCTGGCCGGGCTGCCGCTGAGTGCCAGCTGGCTGCTGTACAGCGCAGTGCTGTTCGGCCTGCTGATGCTGACCGGCCTGCTGCTGCACCGGCGCCTGGGCGCCTGGCAGACGGCGGTTGGCCAGGCGCAAGCGGCCAACCCGGGGCCCGCCCTGATCGTCTACGCCGCGCTGACCCTGGGCCTGCTGCTGGCGATCTTCGCCCTGATGGGCGCCAAGCCGGCCTGAGCGCCTGATGCAAAACAAAACGCCGCCCCGAAGGGCGGCGTTTTTGTCTAATCAGCCGTGATTCAGCGCAGCGAGATGACCGGCCAGCCGCGCCGCTCGGCTTCGTCGCGCAGCTTGGGGTCGGGATCCACCGCCACCGGCCGGCTGACTTTTTCCAGCAGGGCCAGGTCGTTCATCGAATCGCTGTAGAAGCAGCTGTGGTCCAGGTTCAAACCGGTCTCGGCGAGCCAGCGATTGAGGCGGGTGACCTTGCCTTCCTTGAAGCAGGGCACGTCGGTGGTGCGCCCGGTATAGCGCCCGTCGGCCATTTCGCATTCGGTGGCCAGCAGGGTGTCGACGCCCAGGCGTGCGGCGATGGGCGCGGTGACGAAACGGTTGGTGGCGGTGATGATCAGCAGCTTGTCGCCGGCGTCGCGGTGCTCCTGCAGCAGCGCCTCGCCCTTGCTGAGGATGATCGGCTCGATGCAGTCGCGCATGAACTCGCGGTGCCACTGCTCGAGCTGCGCCATGTCCGTGCGCCCGAGAATCTCCAGGCTGAAGTTCAGGTAGTCGGTGATGTTCAGTCGCCCGGCCAGATAGTCCTCGTAGAAGGCATCGTTGCGCGCCTTGTAGGCGATGCCATCGAGGATGCCGCGCTCGCACAGGTAATCGCCCCAGGCGTGGTCGCTGTCGCCGCCGAGCAAGGTGTTGTCCAGATCGAATAAAGCCAAACGCACGCCCAATACCTACTTCGCACACATCCAGGGGCGCCCAGAATACCGGCTTTTATCCCCCATTCCCAATGCTCGCGGCACTCGCGTTGCCGCTGCCGCGGGCTTTGTGGAACAATGCCGGAACATGCGTTTTCGAGGTTGTGTGCCGTGATCGATCCAGATGGTTTTCGCCCCAACGTCGGCATCATTCTGACCAATGATGTCGGCCAGGTGCTCTGGGCGCGGCGGATCAATCAAGATGCCTGGCAGTTTCCCCAGGGCGGCATCAACGAATTCGAGTCGCCTGAAGAGGCCCTGTATCGCGAGCTGAACGAGGAGGTCGGCCTCGAGCAGCAGGACGTGAAGATTCTCGCCTGCACCCGCGGCTGGTTGCGCTATCGTCTGCCCCAGCGGCTGGTGCGCACCCACAGCCAGCCGCTGTGCATCGGCCAGAAGCAGAAGTGGTTTCTCTTGCGCCTGACCGGCGCCGAAGAGCGGGTGCGCATGGATCTGACCGGCAAGCCGGAGTTCGACGGCTGGCGCTGGGTCAGCTACTGGTATCCGCTCGGTCAGGTGGTGACATTCAAGCGCGAGGTCTACCGGCGCGCCCTCAAGGAACTCGCACCGCGCCTGCTGGCACGGGACTGAAACCGACTAGAGCCGAGCCATGCTCAATACGCTGCGCAAGATCGTCCAGGAAGTCAACGCCGCCAAGGACCTCAAGGCGGCGTTGGGCATCATCGTGCAGCGCGTCAGGGACGCCATGGGCAGCCACGTCTGCTCGGTCTACCTGCTCGACCCGGAAACCAACAGGTTCGTGCTGATGGCCAGCGAGGGCCTGCACAAGCGCGCGATCGGCAAGGTCAGCATGGCCCCCAACGAGGGCCTGGTCGGCCTGGTCGGCACCCGCGAGGAGCCGCTCAATCTGGAGGACGCCGCCGCCCACCCGCGCTACCGCTACTTCGCCGAAACCGGCGAGGAACGCTACGCCTCCTTCCTCGGCGCCCCGATCATCCACCACCGCCGGGTGATGGGCGTGCTGGTGATCCAGCAGAAGGAGCGCCGCCAGTTCGACGAGGGCGAGGAAGCCTTCCTGGTCACCATGAGCGCCCAGCTCGCCGGGGTCATCGCCCATGCCGAGGCGACCGGTTCGATTCGCGGCCTCGGCCGGCAGGGCAAGGGCATCCAGGAGGCCAAGTTCGTCGGCGTGCCGGGCTCGCCCGGTGCGGCGGTCGGCACCGCGGTGGTGGTGCTGCCGCCGGCCGACCTGGAAGTGGTCCCGGACAAGAGCGTCGGCGATATCGACGCCGAGCTGGCGTTGTTCCAGAGCGCCCTGGAGGGGGTGCGCGAGGACATGCGCAATCTCTCGACCAAGATGGCCAGCCAGTTGCGTCCGGAAGAGCGCGCCCTGTTCGACGTCTACCTGATGATGCTCGAGGACGCCGCCCTGGGTAACGAGGTGGTCGAGATCATCCGCACCGGCCAGTGGGCCCAGGGCGCGCTGCGCCAGGTGATCGGCGAGCACGTCAAGCGCTTCGAGCTGATGGACGACGCCTACCTGCGCGAGCGCGCCTCCGACGTCAAGGACCTCGGCCGGCGCCTGCTGGCCTATCTGCAGCAGGCGCGCCAGCAGACCCTGGAGTACCCGGACAACTGCATCCTGGTCAGCGAGGAACTGTCGCCGACCATGCTCGGCGAGGTACCCGAGGGCAAGCTGGTCGGCCTGGTCTCGGTGCTCGGCTCGGGCAACTCCCACGTGGCCATCTTCGCCCGCGCCATGGGTATTCCCACGGTGATGGGCGCGGTCGACCTGCCCTACTCGAAGATCGACGGCATCCAGCTGATCGTCGACGGCTACCACGGCGAGGTCTTCACCAACCCCAGCGAGATCCTGCGCCAGCAGTATGCCGACGTGGTCGAGGAGGAGCGCCAGCTGACCCAGGGCCTCGATGCCCTGCGTGCCCTGCCCTGCGAAACCCTGGACGGCCACCGCATGCCTTTGTGGGTCAACACCGGCCTGCTGGCCGACGTGGCCCGGGCCCAGGAGCGCGGCGCCGAAGGCGTCGGCCTGTACCGCACCGAAGTGCCCTTTATGGTCAACGAGCGCTTTCCCAGCGAGAAGGAACAGCTGACCATCTACCGCGAGCAACTGGCCGCCTTCCATCCGCTGCCGGTGACCATGCGCACCCTGGACATCGGCGGCGACAAGGCGCTGTCCTACTTCCCGATCAAGGAAGAGAACCCCTTTCTCGGCTGGCGCGGCATCCGCGTGACCCTCGACCACCCGGAGATCTTCCTGGTGCAGACCCGCGCCATGCTCAAGGCAAGCGCCGGGCTGAACAACCTGCGCATCCTGCTGCCGATGATTTCCGGCCTGCAGGAGCTGGAGGAATCGATGCGCCTGATCCACCGCGCCTGGGGCGAGGTGCTGGACGAGGGCGCCAGCGTGGAACTGCCGCCGATCGGGGTGATGATCGAGATTCCCGCGGCGGTCTACCAGGTTCGCGAGCTGGCGCGGCAGGTGGACTTTCTCTCGGTCGGCTCCAACGACCTGACCCAGTACCTGCTCGCCGTGGATCGCAACAACCCGCGGGTCGCCGACCTCTATGATTTCCTCCACCCGGCCGTACTCCAGGCCCTGCGCGCGGTGGTCGAGGGCGCCCATGCCGAGGGCAAGCCGGTGAGCATCTGCGGCGAGATGGCCGGCGACCCGGCGGCGGCGGTGCTCCTGATGGCGATGGGCTTCGACAGCCTGTCGATGAACGCCACCAACCTGCCCAAGGTGAAATGGCTGCTGCGTCAGCTGAGCCTGGGCAAGGCTCAGGAACTGCTGGGTCAGGTGATGCAGATCGACAACCCCCAGGTGATCCACAGCACCCTGCAGCTGACCCTGCGCAACCTCGGCCTGGGCCGCATGATCAATCCGGCCTCCGACATCCAGGCCTGATTGGCGCCTGAATAATCCTGTCTAGCAGACCAGGCTGACCTCGCCCAGATGGGCGCCGTGGGGCCCGAAGCTGCGCTCGACCAGCTGCCGCGAGCCGTCGGCGCGCACCAGCAGCGCCGTGCTGGCGCGGGTGCCGTAGCTGCCGCTGGCGATGAAGATGCTCGAGAGCAGGCGCTCGCTGGCCAGGCCGATGCCGGTCTCGGGCAAGGCCGCATCCGGGGCCGGTTCGGGGTCGCCGAGCAGCGCCAGCAGCGCCGGAGTCTCGGGTGCCGCCAGGCACTCGGCGAGCCGGGCCTTGGCCTTGGCCACCTTCGGCCAGGGCGTATCCAGCGCCGCATTGGACAGGCCATAGAGCCCGGCAGGCAATGCCTGCGGCTCGCCCTCGCGGGAGTTGAGCGCGCACAGTTGCTCGGCATCGCCGACCAGCAGATTGAAGGGGGCGTAGGCATGGGCGCGGCCGCTCAGCTCGGCGAGAAAGTCCGCCGGCGCCAGGCCGCTTGTCAAAAACTGCACCGGCAGTTCGCCGCGCGAGCGGCCCGGCCGCTGGTGGCGTGGGTCACGGATATTGGTCAGGGCGGCGAAGCGCCCCCGCGGGCCAACCACCAGCCAGCTGCCGCCGGCCTCCAGGTCGCGCCCGCCGTGCACGCCCGGCTGGTCCTCCCAGGCGCCCAGGGGCAGGCTGGGGCGCGCATAGAATTCGTCACGATTGGCCGCCAGCACCAGCGGCAGGCTATGGCCGGGGCGCCAGGCGAATACGATCAGGCACATGGGGTCCTCCAGACTCGGGTCGCGCCGCGCGCCGGTAGCCGCCTCTCAGTCCGCACGCGCCGCCTCATTCAAACGGCTCTGCTGCAGCTGCTGCAAGCTGCGCCGGCGATCCTCGGGCGGCACGCGCGCCAGTTCGGCGACGCGCCGGTAGAAATCGGGCCAGTCGCCCTCGGCCTGGGCGAAGAGTTCGGCGAAGGCCGGCACCCAGCGATCGTAGAGGCCGAAGGGCAGCAACTTGGCATTGTTCAGAGGCGCCTCTATCCAGGCATCGTAGGAACCCACGCCGCCCCAGTCGCGGTCGCGCAACTGCCGGTAGGCCTGGCGCAGCCGCTCGAATTCGGCCTGCTTGGCCGCGCGCATCGCCTCGACCGGCAGCTCGCGGGCGTAGAGCCGGCGCAGCCGCTCGCGGCTGGCCATGATCAGGGCGATGAAGGCCTGGCGCCCGCGTGCGTCGGCGGCGTCTAGATTCGGCCGGCCCTGCGCCGCCTGCCATTGGCGCAGCCCCTGCTGCTCGACGAAGCTGGCGAAGGATTCGTTGAAGGCGGTGTCATCGGCCACATACAGCCGTTGATGGGCCAGCTCATGGAAGATCAGCGCGGCGAGCCGCTCGTCGCTGCGGGCGAGCATGCTGTTGAGCAGCGGATCGTCGAACCAGCCGAGGGTCGAATAGGCCTCGACCCCGCCGATATAGGTGTCCAGGCCCTGCTGGCGAAGCAAGGCTGCCGCACCGCGGGCGCGCCCCAGGCTGTAGAAGCCGCGATAGGCCACGCAGCCGGCGATGGGAAAGCAATGCCGCCTGGGCTCCAGGGAAAACTCCTCGGTGGCGAACAGGTTCCACAGCGCATAGGGTCGCTGCAGGTCGGCATAGTGTCGGTAGCTGTCATTGTCCGGCAGAGCCAGTTCGCGGCTGGCGAATTCCCGCACGTGCAGCGCCAGTTGCAGGCGCTGCGCCAGCGCCGGATCGAGCTGCGGATCGGCGAGCAGTTCATCGATCGGCTGGCGGGCGCCGAGCAATTCGAGCTGACCGGCAGCCAGGTGTGCGTAGTAGTCCAGGGAGGCGCAGCCACTCAGCAGCCAGGCCAGCAGAAACGCCCCGC
>JBFHKK010000049.1:0-10879 GCA_041595475.1 Pseudomonas sp.
AGAATCTGACTCATGAGCTTGAAGCTCTGCGCCTCTATGCCCTTGGTGGTGCTAACCAGCAACTTGCCCGCCAGTTCCTCGGCCACCGGCTGCAGCGCCTGGCGCAAGGCGCTGGAAGGCAGCGCGACAAACACCAACTGGCAGGCCTGGAGGGCCGCCTTGAGGTCGCACAGCGGCACGACTCGAGGGTGAATCTTCACGCCCTTGAGATAGCGCGGGTTCTCACGCGTGGCCAGGATCGCCTCGACCTGCTCCGGATCGCGCATCCAGTGCAGAACCGCCTGGCCATTCTCCGCCAGCAGGTTGGCCAAGGCAGTGCCGAAACTGCCGCCGCCGAGCACGGCGATGGGTTGCTGCTCAGTCATAGGGATTCCGTAGGGTCCGCACGCAGATGGCAAGATGCGGGCATTATACGGGGCGAGTCGATCGCGACCAGCCTTCGTCTGCAAAGCCACAGCGATCCCCCTCGCCTCTCTCAAAAGCAGCCCCAGAGCCCGGTGGCAAAGCCGTACAACTGGGCTAACATGCGCACTTTCCCCACGAACAAGGCCGCCGCGTGACGCCTCGCCGTGAACCCCGCCCTGCTGCCGTCGCCCCTGCAGGTATCCGCCGCCTCAGGATCAGCCGGGCCAATCGCTCCCGAGCGCTGATCCCGGGCCGGGCCGCCCGCGCCAGCGGGCCCGCAGGAGAATGGCGATGAAGCTGCGTCATGCCTGGGACATCCACAGCCGCACGCAATTGATCAGTGTCGGGCCGGCCCTGCTGCTGGCCGTGCTACTGACCGCCCTGTTCACCTTCGAGCGCCTGCAGGATCTGCGCCGCGAGCTCAGCCACACCGGCCAGCTGATCGCCAATCAACTGGCCCCCGCGAGCGAATACGGGGTGATCTCCGGCCAGCATCGGGTGCTCGATGCTCTGCTGCACGCCAACCTGAAGACGCCGCACGTGCGCTTTCTCGAAGTCCGCGACCGCGACGACAGGATTCTTGCCTACCTGGAACAGGCCGAGGCCGCGGATAACGCGGAGGTCGAGGTGTTCGAGGCGCCGATCAGGGCGCAGCCGATGACGCCGGCGCGCGATCCGGCTGGCCAGCGAAACACTGTCGAGGCTTTGGCCGGTGATACGCCACTCGGTCGGGTGGTGGTCGGCATGTCCACCGCCGCCCTCGACAGCCGCCAGCAGGCGATTCTGCTCAAGGCCCTGGGCGTGGGCGGCTTCGCCCTGCTGCTGACCTTCCTCCTCGCCCGCCGCCTGGCCCGCCGTTTCTCGCAGCCGCTGAGCGCCATGAGCGAGGCCGTTACCGCGATCCAGGCGGGCAACTACAGCGCCACGCTACCCGAGCAGGGCGACGGCGAACTGCGCAAGCTGGCGCAGCACATCAACCAGTTGGCCGAGGGGCTGGATCGTGCCAGTTGCGAGCAACAACAGGCGATCGACCAGCTGATCAAGGCACGCGAGGAGGCCGAGCTGGCCAACCACGCCAAGTCCGACTTCCTCGCCATGATGAGTCATGAGCTGCGCACGCCGATGAACGGCGTGCTGGGCATGCTGCAATTGCTGGAAACCACCGAGATGACCGGCGAGCAAGCCGAGTACGCGGCGCTGGCGGCCGAATCCACCGAGCATCTGCTCAAGGTCATCAATGACATTCTGGATTTTTCACGCATCGAGCGCGGCGCCCTGGAACTCGAACGAATCGCGTTCAACCTGCGTGAATTGATCGAGGGCTCGGTGCAGGTCTTTCGCCACAGCGCTCAGCAGCGCGGCCTGGCGTTGCAACTGGAGATGCAGGACGGCCTCGACCAACTACAGGCGCACGGCGACCCGACGCGAATCCGGCAGATATTGGTCAACCTGATCGGCAATGCGCTGAAATTCACCGAGGAAGGAGGCATTCATATCAGCTGCCAGTGGCAGGCACTCGACGACCAGGTCCTCTGGTTCAGGTGCGCGGTGCAGGACAGCGGGATCGGCATTTCGGCCGAACGTCTGGAGCATATGTTTGATGCCTTTCAGTAAGCCGACAGCTCGATCTCCCGACGCTACGGCGGTACCGGGCTGGGCCTGCCGATCGCCCGCACCCTGGCCGAATGCATGGGCGGCACCCTGGCCGCCGACAGCAGCGAAGGCCGTGGCTCGGTCTTCACCCTGGAAATTCCCCTGCCCTTTTCCCGCGCACCCGGTCAGCCCGAGCAGACGGGCAGCCGCGATGAGCAGCATGGCCAAGGCCAGCAGGTGCTGCTGGTCGAAGACAATCCGGTCAATCAGACAGTGATCGAGGCCATGTTGCGCAGCCTCGGCTATCGGGTCAGCCTGGTCGGCGATGGCGCCCAGGCCGTTCACAGCGCTCAGCTGCAGCGCTATGACCTTATCCTGATGGACTGCCGGCTGCCGATCATGGACGGCTACGAGGCCACCCGGCAGATACGCCGGCTTTCCGGTATGGATCAGGTTCCGATCATCGCCCTCACCGCCAATGCACTGCAGGGCGACCGCGAGATCTGCCTGGCGGCCGGCATGAACGACTACCTGGCCAAGCCCTTCAAGCGTGTCGAACTACAGCGAACTTTGCAGCGCTGGCTGGCCACCACAGCATCGCTGGGTGAAGCCCAAGGCTAACCTCGGGCAGTCATGAGGCCCGGAACTCCAGGAGGAAGTGGCGTTAACATAGGCAAATAACCTGCCTAATATCCGTAGGCGATGCGCTGTGACTTTCCGCACAACGTAACAGTCTACGACTAGGCTACTGGGAGGCGCACCGGCGTGCGCCGCCAGCCAGGATGACGACCCAGCGTAAGCGCGCGGGGATAATTGAGGAGCTCGCATGACCAAACAAAACGCCTTCACCCGGGAAGACCTGTTGCGCTGCAGCCGTGGCGAACTGTTCGGCCCAGGGAATGCGCAACTACCCGCGCCGAACATGCTGATGATCGACCGCATCACCCACATCAGCGACACGGGTGGCAAGTACGGCAAGGGCGAGATCGTCGCCGAGCTCGATATCACGCCCGACCTATGGTTTTTCGCCTGCCACTTCGAAGGCGACCCGGTCATGCCCGGCTGCCTGGGCCTCGATGCCATGTGGCAACTGGTCGGCTTCTTTCTCGGCTGGCAGGGCAATCCCGGCCGCGGCCGCGCCCTGGGCTCCGGCGAAGTGAAGTTCTTCGGGCAGGTGCTGCCGACCGCCAAGAAGGTCACCTACAACATCCAGATCAAGCGCACCATCACCCGCTCGTTGATCCTGGCCATCGCCGATGGCAGCGTCAGCGTCGACGGCCGCGAGATCTATAGCGCCGAAGGTCTGCGTGTCGGCCTGTTCACCTCCACCGACAGTTTCTAAAGGATTCTTTCCATGCGTCGCGTCGTGATTACCGGTCTGGGCATCGTTTCCTGCCTGGGCCATGACCAAGAAACCGTCTCCGCCAACCTGCGGGCTGGCCGCGGCGGTATCCGTTTCAATCCGCAATATGCCGAAATGGGCCTGCGTAGCCAGGTATCCGGATCCGTCGACCTGAAGCTGGAAGAGCTGATCGACCGCAAGGTCTACCGTTTCATGGGCGACGCCGCCGCCTTCGCCTACCTGTCCATGCAGCAGGCCATCGCCGACGCCGGCCTCAGCCTGGACGAAATCTCCAGCCCGCGGGTCGGCCTGATCGCCGGCTCCGGCGGTGCGTCCACCTTCAACCAGATGGAAGCCCTGGACATCCTGCGCGAGAAAGGCGTCAAGCGTGTCGGTCCCTACCGCGTGCCGCGCACCATGGGCAGCACCGTATCGGCCTGCCTGGCCACGCCTTTCAAGATCAGGGGCGTGAACTACTCGATCTCCTCGGCCTGCGCCACCAGCGCTCACTGCATCGGCAATGCCATGGAGCAGATCCAGTTGGGCAAGCAGGACCTGGTGTTCGCCGGTGGCGGCGAAGAAGAACACTGGACCCAGAGCTTCCTGTTCGATGCCATGGGTGCACTCTCCACCCAGTACAACGAGAGCCCGGAAAAGGCCTCGCGCGCCTACGATGCTAAGCGTGACGGTTTCGTCATCGCCGGCGGTGGCGGCATGGTGGTGGTCGAGGAGCTGGAGCATGCGCTCAAGCGCGGCGCCAAGATCTACGCGGAAATCGTCGGCTACGGCGCCACCTCCGATGGCTACGACATGGTCGCACCGAGCGGCGAAGGCGCGGTACGCTGCATGCAGCAGGCCCTGGCCACGGTGAAGGATCCGATCGACTACCTGAATACCCACGGCACCTCGACCCCGGTCGGCGACGTCGCGGAAAGCCGCGCGATCCGCGAGGTGTTCGGCGACAAGGCGCCCGCCATCAGCTCGACCAAGAGCCTGACCGGCCACTCCCTGGGCGCCGCCGGCGTGCAGGAGGCCATCTACTGCCTGCTGATGATGCAAGACAACTTCATTGCCGGTTCGGTCAACATCGACGAACTCGACCCCGCAGTGGCCGATCTGCCGATTCAGCTCAAGACCCAGGAAAACGCCAAGATCGATACGGTGATGAGCAACAGCTTCGGCTTCGGCGGCACCAACGCCACCCTGGTGCTCAAGCGCTGGAGCGGCCAATAGGACGTCCAGCCAGTCAATGAACGGCGGTTGCTCGACTGAGCAATCGCTCAAGACCTCAGGCCGCCCCAAGAACAATGCCCGTATCGATCCGATACGGGCATTGTCGTCTATGGGCGTCTTTCAGGAAGGCACACTCAAGCTCAAGATGCTGCGAGGCGCGTCATAGCTGCTCAACCTGGGCGTCGCCCGCCAGTCAGTTCCTGCCCAGCAGGCGCTTGCGGCGCTCCATGTAGCGCTCCACATAGGAACAGGAAGGGATGACCGTATAGCCGCTGCGCTCGGCATACTGCAGCGCCTGCTCGGTCAAGGCGGCGGCGATACCTCGCCCGCGCAGTGAGTTCGGGACGAAGGTTCGATAGATATCGAGTGTCTGCTTGCCCAGATCCATATAGGCCAGATATGCACGATCGCCCTCCACCAAGGCCTCGAATTGGTGACCTCGCTGGTCATGGTGAATGGACAACCCATTGCTCATTACGACTGCTCTCCTCTGCGAACCAATGAGCGACTTCGCGCCCCGCGTGACCACCCAGCCCTCTTGTACCGCGCATTACTACATCCGCATCCTCGCACCATGATTGACCATGGCGCTCGTGCTGACAAATGCTCGCTGAGCGCTTGTCGACCCTTGCCGACCACCGGCAGCACAAGCCATCACTCCAGGAAAACGGCTGCGCACGCGCATGCATGACATTCCCCGACTGGCGCTCCTTTAACGTTACCCAGCACAGCCCATCAACTCAACCTAAAGCATTGCAAGACAATGACCTAGAGCACACTCAAGAGCGCGATCGCGGCGAGGCCGGCGACCACTGGCACGACCACTGTCACCATGAAGATGTCCTTGTAGGCCTGCTTGTGGGTCAGCCCCATGATCATCAGCACGGCGATCACGGCGCCAGAGTGGGGCAAGGAATCCAAGCCGCCCGCCGCGATATTGGCGATACGGTGCAGCACTTCCGGTTCGACCCCCATCGCCAGATACTTGGGCGCGAGTGCCTGCATGAAGATCTGCAGCCCCCCGGACGCCGAACCGACAATGCCGGACACCACGCTTACAGATAGGAAGATCGAGAGCAGCGGCGGCAAGTCCAGGGACAGGACCCACTGGGCGAACTGGGCAAAGCCCGGCGTTTGTGTCACCACCCCGCCGAAACCGATGACAGCCGCGGTATTGAGCAACGGCATGATCGCATCGTCGGCACCCTGGCCGAGCAGCGCGACCGTGTTGCGGCGCAGACTTGGAAACAGCAGCACGGCGACAAGAGAGGCCACCACCAGTGCCAGGCTGGGCCAGAGAATAGGCTGCTGCTGACTGAAGGCCACCAGCATGCCCAGCGCGCCTTGCCCAGGCTGTGCGACTCCGCCCAGGAGCATCAGGCGCGGCAGCAGTATGATGCCCAGGACCAAAACGATGGGCAGTACCGCCATCGCCCAGTGCGGCCCGGAACCGGGCGCGCCGGCCATCTGCTCCATCCGCTGATCCTGGGCGCTGGCCTCGAATCCTTCGCCGCGCAGGATAGCCAGGCGCCACTGGCGTTGCAGGTATGCCATACCCAATAGCGCCATCACGGCGCCAGCCGCGATGCCTATCCAGGCGCCGGCATAAAGATCGGTTCCCAGGGCGCTGGCAGCGATCACATTGTGAATAGAGGGCGTGCCCGGTAGCGCGGTCATGGTGAAGGTGCCGGCACCCAAGGCCGTCGCAGCGCAAAACAGGCGCTTGGGCAGATTGGCCGCGCGCATCAGGCCAATACCCAGCGGATACATGGTGAAAATCACCACGAACACCACCACACCGCCATAGGTCAGCAGGGCGCAAACCAACATGGTCACCCACAAGGTGCGCTGAGCCCCCAGGCTGCCGGTAATGGCCTGGGCGATGCTGTTGGCCGCCTGGCTGGCCGCCATGGCCTTGCCGAAGATCGCGCCGCAGAGGAAGAGCACGAAAAACTTACCGGCAAAGGTAAAGGCCCCGAGAGGGCCGAACGGAAAATACTCGAGCAGCGCCTGGGGTATGGACAACCCATTGGTGAGCGCGACCACCAAGGCACTCAGCAGCGTTGCGACGAAGATATTGACGCCGCGCAGCGCCAGCAGCATCAGCATGGCCAAACCGGCCAGCAATCCCAGATTGCCTAACATAGGGCTCCCTCTCGTCTTATTGTTCTTCCGGATCTCCGGCTGAGCGTCGTTATATCAAGAATCGGCCAGCAGTGAACAATCCAGTAAAAACTGCTTATTTTTTATACAAACGCGCCCAGCTTGCGTGCACATTAACCGGCAAGTACAAAAAAAATCGCTGCCTCTGCGGCCTCTGCGTTTACTTACGGCAAGTAATCGGTACTATGTACGCCGGCTAATTTCCTGCCATTGGGAAATTGCTTTTATGGAAAACTCCACCTTAAGGGGAACACGATGAACAACGTTCTGAAATTCTCTGCTCTGGCCCTGGCCGCAGTTCTGGCTACCGGTTGCAGCAGCATGTCCAAAGAAACTGAAGCTCGCCTGACCGCTACCGAAGACGCCGCCGCTCGCGCTCAAGCTCGCGCCGACGAAGCCTATCGCAAGGCTGACGAGGCTCTGGCTGCCGCTCAGAAGGCTCAGCAGACCGCTGACGAAGCCAATGAGCGCGCCCTGCGCATGCTGGAAAAAGCCAGCCGCAAGTAATAGTCGGCATCGACTGTTAGAAGCCGATCCGGTTAAACCGGATCGGCTTTTTTATTGCCCGCCGGCGACCGTCTACTGTCAGTGGGGCAATAAAAAACCCGCAGACGCTCTCACGCCGCGGGTTTAAATGATCAAGTTTTGATCAGTTCATCACAGCCAGATTGCTGGCCAAGGCCCTTTCCGGCCCGGCAATCTCGATTGGCAAACCGTCTTCGGCCGCCACCACTTCGCGGACCAATTCCCAGTCCAAGCGCAGATCGACGAGTTCCTCGCGCTTGAGCAGCGAGTTGATCACCGCCGCATGCTTGTCGACCACCGAGAAAGCACCGGCATCCTCCAGCGGTGCATGCGCTTCGAGATAGATCTTGCCGTTGCTGCGACCGAACTTGTAGGGCTCGTTGATCACCCGCACCGGCGTGCCCACCGGAACCATGTCGGCCAGCTCCAGCACGTTCTTGTTGAGCATGCGGAAGCAGCCATGGCTGACCCGCATGCCGATGCCGAACTTCTTGTTGGTGCCGTGGATCAGATAGCCCGGCACCGACAAGCTCATCTTGTAGGGCCCGAGCGGATTGTCCGGTCCCGGCGGCACGTAGGCCGGCAGCGGATCGCCGTTGGCCGCGTGTTCTTCGAGAATCGACTTGGGCGGGTTCCAGCCCGGATTCGGCGTCTTGCCGGTAATGCGCGTTTCGGTCACCGGTGAACTCCAACCTTCGCGACCGATGCCCAGCGGGTAGGTGTGAACGACGTTCTGCCCTTTCGGGAAGTAATACATGCGGTACTCGGCGAGGTTGATGACGATGCCTTCACGCGGCCCCGGCGGCAGGATGAAACGGGTTGGCAGAATGACCTCGGTGCCTTCGCCCGGCAACCAGGCATCGACCCCCGGATTGGCCGCGATCATCTCCAGATAGCCCAGATCGTTGGCCACGCCCAGATCGGCGAAGGTATCTTCGTACTTGGCCTTGACCACCTGAATCTGACCGACCACGTCTTCGCCGGGCGGCGGCAACGGCAGTTCCAGTGCGAATGCGGAACTCGCAGCCAGCATCGGCGCGAGAGACAGGCAACGAGCGAGAGCAGAAACGCGCGACAACATCCGGTGATCCTTGACGAGAATGGTTGATAAAAAGGATGGGCTATTGTACACGCAGGCGAGATTCCACGGGAGCCCCTGCAACCAGGGCACTCAGGACGTCCGGCGCAGGCCTCGCTGCGCCAGGCAACTGGCCCAGCAACCGGGACAGAGCCGCTTGTCGCCCAGCATTGGCCTGCTCAGCTCGCGCCAGCGCGGGCGCGCTGGCAGCAGGCCACCACAGAGCGTGCGATCGGCGAAGCCGCCGAGCTCCAACTGGCGCGCCACCAGATGCAGACGCACCTCGCGACAGGCGAACAGATCCAGTTGCTCGTCTGGCTCGATCAGTTGGTAGGCGGACAAAGACCAGGCGAGGCGCGGCATCGAGGGCTCCAGAGCGGGGGGCGCCACATTAGCCGAAAGATTGTGACCGTAAAAGCCGCTCAGAGCAGCGGCTGCAGCCCGCTCCAGAGATTATCCAGCAATATCGGCTGAGCCTGCGCCGTAGGATGAATGCCATCGGGCTGCATCATGCCCGTCACCCCGCCGACACCTTCGAGAAAGAAAGGCACCAGGGGCACCTGTTTCTCCGCGGCGAGGTCGGCAAACACCTGGGCGAAGGCCTGGGTGTAGCGGACGCCGTAGTTGGGCGGCAGGCGCATACCCAGCAGCAGCACGCGAGCGCCGCCGGCGCGGGACTGATCGATGATCTGCGCAAGATTCTGTTGCAATTGCGTCAGCGACTGGCCGCGCAGGCCATCGTTGCCGCCCAGCTCGACAATCACCCACTGCGGTTGATGCTCGGCAAGCAAGGTGGCGATGCGCGCCGCCCCGCCGGCACTGGTCTCCCCACTGATCGAGGCATTGACCACCCGATGCTCGTAGCCCTGCTCCAGCAGGCGCTTTTCCAGCAAGGCGACCCAGCCCTGGCGGGTATCCAGGCCGAAAGCGGCGCTGATACTATCGCCCAGCACCAGTAAAGTCGCGGCATTACCGGCCTGCGTCCAGATCGTCAGGACGAGCGCGACCGCCATCAACACTGACCGCATAGGATTCTCCATGAGCCCCAGCATCCTCACCGCGCGCAACCTTAGCAAAGTGGTCCCCAGCGCGGAAGGCGAGCTGACCATCCTGCACCAGATATCCCTGGAGCTCCATGGCGGCGACAGCCTGGCCATCGTCGGCAGTTCCGGCTCGGGCAAGTCGACCCTGCTCGGGCTGCTCGCCGGACTGGATCTGCCCAGCGCCGGCCAGGTGGCCCTGGCCGGCCAGGATCTGGGCAGCCTGGATGAAGACCAGCGGGCCCGCCTGCGGGCCGACCATGTCGGCTTCGTATTTCAATCCTTTCAGCTGCTCGACAGCCTCAACGCCCTGGAAAACGTGATGCTGCCGTTGGAACTGGAAGGCGTGCGCGATGCCCGCGGTCGGGCCAAGGCCCTGCTCGAGCGGGTCGGCCTCGGCCAGCGCCTGACCCACTACCCCCGGCAACTCTCCGGCGGCGAGCAACAGCGGGTCGCCATCGCCCGCGCCTTCGTCGCCGAGCCGGCGGTGCTGTTCGCCGACGAGCCGACCGGCAACCTCGACAGCCATACCGGCGAGCGCATCAGCGATCTGCTGTTCGAACTCAATCAGGAGCGCGGCGCGACCCTGGTACTGGTCACCCATGACGAGGGCCTGGCTCATCGCTGCAAGCGCCTGATACGTCTGGAAGGCGGTCATCTGGTCGATCGGGTGCAGGCCTGATGCGCTCGCTGCCCCTCTCCAGGCTACTGGGCCTGGCACTGCGCCAGCTGCTACGCGAGGCGCGCGCCGGCGAATTGCGGGTACTGTTCTTCGCCTTGGTCGTGGCGGTCGCCGCCAGCACCGCCATCGGCTACTTCAGCGCGCGCCTGAACCAGGCCATGGTCCTGCGTGCCAGCGAGTTTCTCGGCGCCGACCTGCTGCTCACCGGCAGCTCACCGGCGGCCCCCCGGCAGATTGCCCTGGGCCGACAGCTTGGCCTGGAACACGCCCACCTGGTCGAGTTTTCCAGCGTGATTGCGCTCGACGCCGGTATCCAACTGGTCAGCGTCAAGGCCGCCGACAGCGCCTATCCACTGCGCGGTCAGGTCAGGAGTGCGCCGGCGCCCTATGCCGCCGAGCAACCGGGCGACGGTCCGGCGCCGGGTGAGGCCTGGGCCGAGGCGCGGCTGTTCGCCGCGCTCGACCTGAGTGTCGGCGACAGCGTCGAGGTCGGCGCCAAACGCCTGCGCCTAAGCCGGGTGCTGACTTACCTGCCGGATGAGGCCGGCGACTTCTACAGCTTCAACCCACGAATATTGATGCACCTGGATGACCTGGCCGCCACCGAGGTGGTGCAGCCGGGCAGCCGGGTCAGATACCGCGAACAGTGGCGTGGGCCGGCCGAGGCCCTGAGCGCCTATCGCCAGGCCTTGCTGCCAACCCTGGCGGCCCACCAGCAACTCGAGGACGCCCGCGACAGCAGCCGGCCGATCGGCGGCGCGCTGGGCCGGGCCGAGCGCTATTTGAACCTGGCGAGCCTGGCGGCGGTGATCCTCGCC
>JBFHKK010000050.1:0-10686 GCA_041595475.1 Pseudomonas sp.
GGCCGCGGATCGCGCTGTTGAACATAGGCAGTGAAGCGCTCAAGGGAAATCAACAGGTCAAGCAGGCGGCGCAGTTGCTTGAGCAGGCCAGCCAGTTGAACTATGTGGGCTTCGTCGAGGGCGACGGGCTCTACAGGGGCGAGGCCGACGTGATCGTCTGCGATGGCTTCGTCGGCAACAGCCTGCTTAAAGCCAGCGAGGGGTTGGCGGCGATGATCGCCCTGCGAATCGAAACTCTATTCGCGCGCGGCTTTGCCGCCCGCATGGCGCGTCTGTTGGCTGCGCCGCTATTGCGCCAGTTGCGTCTGGAGTTGGCGCCGGCTCGGCACAATGGGGCGAGCTTTCTCGGACTGCAGGGCATAGTGGTAAAGAGCCATGGCTCTGCCGGTTCAGAAGGCATGCAGAGCGCCATTCGCCGCGCGCTGGCGGAGGTTCAGCACAATCTCCCTGAGCGCCTGCATGGGCGTCTGCAAGAGCTGTTGCTCTAGGATGTGACTGCGCCGACTGGCCTATCATCCAAGCAATGATGTGCCGCGCCTCTGCTTGGCGCAGAAAGCGCGGCTGGCGTTCTGTTCTTCACTAAGGCCCTGTTTTTATGTCTGCATCCCTCGCATTTGTCTTTCCCGGTCAAGGATCGCAGTCGCTGACCATGCTGGCGGAGCATGGGGCTCGACAGCAATCGGTTGTCGATACCTTTGCCGAAGCCTCCGAAGCACTTGGCTATGACCTCTGGGCGCTGATCCAGGAGGGTCCCGAGGAAAGCCTCAATCAAACCGACAAGACCCAACCGGCGATCTTGACCGCCTCCATTGCGCTCTGGCGCTTGTGGCAAACCTCGGCTGGCGCCCAGCCTGGCTTCGTCGCCGGCCATAGCCTGGGCGAATACTCCGCGTTGGTCGCCGCCGAAAGCCTGCCCCTGGCGGCCGCGGTCAAACTGGTCGAGTGCCGCGGCCAGTTGATGCAGCAGGCGGTGCCGGCCGGGCAGGGTGGCATGGCAGCCATTCTGGGGCTCGACGACGAGCAGGTGTTGGCGGCTTGTGAGGAGGCCGCGCAGGGCGATGTGGTCAGTGCGGTGAACTTCAATGCGCCCGGTCAGGTGGTGATTGCCGGTTCCGCGGCTGCGGTCGAGCGCGCCATCGAAGCATGCAAGGCGCGCGGGGCCAAGCGCGCCATGGCGCTGCCGGTGAGCGTGCCGTCGCACTGCGCCTTGATGCGCCCGGCTGCCGAGCGTTTCAGTGAGGCGCTCGCGCAGATCAGCTGGCAGTCGCCGCGTATTCCCTTGGTGCAAAACGTCAGTGCGACCGTGGTCAGCGATCTGGAAGTGCTCAAGGGCAACCTGCTGGCCCAGCTGTACAGTCCTGTGCGTTGGGTCGAGTCGATGCAGTGCCTGGCCGAGCGGGGCGTTGCCGACTTGGTCGAGTGTGGCCCGGGCAAGGTGCTGTCGGGGCTGAACAAACGCTGCGTGAAGGGCATCAATACCCATAATCTGGATACGCCAGACGCCTTTGCCGCCGCGCGTGCGGCATTGGCCGGATAAGGAGAAACGTCATGAGTCTGCAAGGTAAGGTCGCGCTGGTCACCGGCGCCAGCCGCGGCATTGGACAGGCGATCGGCTTGGAATTGGGGCGTCAGGGGGCCATCGTAATAGGTACGGCCACCTCCGCCTCGGGTGCCGAACGCATCGCCGAGACGTTGAAAGCCAATGACATCGAAGGCGCGGGCCTGGTGCTGGATGTCAGCGATAACGAGTCGGTTGCCAGCACCCTGGAGCATATTCAGCAGCATCTCGGTCAGCCGTTGATTCTGGTCAACAATGCCGGCATCACCCGCGATAATCTGATGCTGCGCATGAAAGACGACGAGTGGTTCGATGTCATCAACACCAATCTCAACAGCCTCTATCGATTGTCCAAGGCCGTCCTGCGGGGCATGACCAAGGCGCGTTTCGGGCGCATCATCAACATAGGTTCCGTGGTTGGCGCGATGGGCAATGCCGGCCAGGTCAACTACGCGGCGGCCAAGGCGGGCCTGGAAGGCTTCGGCCGGGCGCTGGCGCGGGAGGTCGGCTCGCGCAACATCACCGTTAACGCGGTAGCCCCTGGCTTCATCGATACCGATATGACCCGTGAGTTGCCAGAGGCCCAGCGTGAGGCATTGCTGACGCAAATACCGCTGGGGCGCCTGGGGCAGGCCGAGGAGATCGCCAAAGTGGTCGCCTTTCTGGCTTCGGAAGGTGCAGGCTACGTAACAGGGGCTACTATCCCAGTGAACGGCGGAATGTACATGAGCTGAATGTGACCTAAGCCTTCGGGAAAATGTCACAGATGCTGTCTAAAATCCTTAACCTAGCCGCAATAGGTTTACAGACAGTTCGCTGCTGGCTCCCAAGGGAGGCAGCATTCAGCTTGAAATGCTAAAAACCCTTTCTATACACTTGGCCGCACACCAGCTGCCTGGATTGGTCCAATAGGAGTGAAAACAAGGTATGAGCACCATCGAAGAACGCGTCAAGAAGATCGTTGCTGAGCAACTTGGCGTCAAGGAAGAGGAAGTCGTTAACAGTGCTTCCTTTGTCGAAGATCTGGGCGCCGACTCTCTTGACACCGTTGAGCTGGTGATGGCTCTCGAGGAAGAATTCGAGACCGAGATCCCGGACGAGCAGGCCGAGAAGATCACTACCGTTCAGGAAGCGATCGATTACGTGACTGCCCACGCGCAATAACCGAATCGTCGAGTCACGCTGTGGAAAAGCCGCACGCCTTCAACGGGCGTGCGGCTTTTCTTTAAGTGCTATCCAAGAGTTGTCCTACCGAACAAGAGGAGATTGCAGTGTCGCGAAGACGCGTCGTGGTTACCGGGATGGGAATGGTCTCGCCCCTGGGTAACGATGTGCCGAGCAGCTGGCAAGGTATCCTGGCCGGCCGCAGCGGCATCGGCCTCATCGAGCATGTGGATCTTTCGGCCTATTCCACCCGCTTCGGGGGTTCGGTCAAGGGTTTCGATGTCGAGCAGTATCTGTCGGCGAAGGAGGCACGCAAGCTCGATCTGTTCATTCAGTATGGCCTGGCAGCGAGCTTCCAGGCCATGCGTGACGCCGGATTGGAAGTCGATGATGGCAACCGTGAACGTATTGGGGTGGCCATCGGCTCTGGCATCGGCGGGCTGACCAATATCGAGAACAGCTGCCGCGTGTTGTTCGAGCAGGGCCCGCGGCGCATTTCGCCATTCTTCGTGCCCGGCTCGATCATCAACATGATCTCGGGCTTCCTGTCGATTCATCTGGGCATCCAGGGGCCGAACTATGCCATTGCCACGGCCTGCACCACAGGCACCCACTGCATCGGCATGGCCGCCCGCAATATTGCCTATGGCGAAGCCGACGTGATGGTGGCCGGTGGCGCCGAGATGGCCGCTTGCGGCCTGGGAATCGGTGGATTCGCCGCGGCCCGGGCGCTGTCGACCCGCAACGACGAACCGGCCAAGGCCAGTCGGCCTTGGGACAAGGGCCGCGATGGCTTCGTCCTGTCCGACGGCGCCGGCACCCTGGTGCTTGAAGAACTGGAGCATGCCAAGGCCCGTGGAGCCCGTATCTATGCCGAACTGGTGGGTTTCGGCATGAGTGGCGATGCCTATCACATGACCTCGCCGCCCGAGGGCGGCGAAGGTGCCGCACGCTGCATGGCCAATGCGCTGCGTGATGCACAGGTAGCGCCCGATCAGGTGCAGTACATCAATGCCCATGGCACCTCGACGCCGGCCGGCGACAAGGCCGAAGTGGCCGCCATCAAATCGGTGTTCGGCGATCATGCACGGCAGCTGGCCGTCAGTTCGACCAAGTCCATGACCGGGCACCTGCTGGGTGCCGCAGGGGCGGTGGAGGCCATCTTCAGTGTCCTGGCACTGCGCGATCAGGTGGCGCCGCCGACGATCAACCTGGACGATCCGGACGAAGGCTGCGATCTCGATTTCGTCGCGCATCAGGCCAAGGCCATGCCGATCGATGTGGTGCTGTCCAACTCCTTCGGTTTCGGTGGGACCAACGGCTCCCTGGTGTTTCGCCGGTTCGCCGAGTGATGCGCGCCTGGGTCGATGGTCGGCCGACCGAGCAGCTGTCCGTCGCGGATCGCGGCCTGGCCTACGGCGATGGTCTGTTCGAGACCGTCGCCGTCAGGCACGGCAGGCCCTTGCTGCTCGATCGTCATCTGGCGCGCCTGGCCGAGGGCAGTGCGCGCTTGCGCCTGAGTCTGGACATGGCGTCGCTGCGTGCCGAGCTGCTGGCCTTCGCCGGTGAGCTGAACCTTGGGGTGGCCAAGCTGATAGTCACCCGCGGCGATGGGCTGCGCGGCTATGCCGCGGCCGAGCCCTGCGTGCCGCGACGTATTCTTCTGGCCGGTCCCATGCCGGATTATCCGCCGGCGCTGGCCGAGCAGGGCGTGCGCCTGTTCCCCTGTGTCACTCGCCTGGCGCAGCAGCCGCTGCTCGCCGGCTTGAAGCATCTCAATCGCCTCGAGCAGGTGCTGGCGCGCAGCGAGTGGCAGGGCAAAGACTGCGCAGAAGGCCTGATGCGCGATACCGACGGGCGGGTCATCGAAGGCGTTTTCAGCAACCTGTTCCTGTGCAAGCAGGGCGTCTTGCTCACGGCCGACCTGTCTCGCTGTGGCGTGGCCGGGGTCATGCGTGCCGAGTTGCTGGCGCAGGCCGCCGCCTTGGGCATCGCCAGCGAAGTACGCGATATCGACTTGAACGAACTGCTGGCAGCCGACGAAGTCTTCTTGTGCAACAGCCTGTACGGCATCTGGCCGGTACGCGCGCTGCAGGCGCACGACTGGCCGGTGGGGCCGCTCACCCGTAAACTGCAGGCCATTGCCCGCGATCTCTTGGACGGCTGATCGGTGATACGCAAACTTTTGCTGCTGCTCGAGGCGGGCGTACTGCTTGTCGGGTTGCTCGTGGCCTTTGCTGCCTGGCGGCAGCATTCGGCCCTGCAGCAGCCTCTGCAACTGGAGCAGGAGCGTCTGCTCGAAGTGCCGGCCGGGGCGACCCCGGGTGGGGTGCTCAATCGCCTGGAGGCCGAGAGTGTGCTGCGCGACGCCTTCTGGCTGCGGCTGTATTGGCGCTTCAACCTGCGCGATCAGCCGCTGCACAGCGGCGAGTATCGACTGACGCCCGGCCAGAATGTCGCCGATCTGCTGATGTCCTGGCGCCGCGGCGAGGTGATGCAGTACAGCCTGACCCTGGTCGAAGGCTGGAATTTCCGCCAGGTGCGCAGCGCCCTGGCGCGGGCGCCCAAGCTCGAATCCCAGCTGGCCAGCATGGGCGACGCCGAGCTGATGGAGCGTCTGGGCCAGCCTGGGGTGAATCCGGAGGGCCGCTTCTTTCCGGATACCTATCGTTACGTGCGTGGCATGAGCGATCTGGATCTGCTCAAGCAGGCCCATCTGCGCCTGGAGCAGGTTCTGGCCGAGGAGTGGGCCGGCCGCGCCGAAGGGCTGCCGTACGAGACGCCCTATGAGGCCTTGATCATGGCCTCGATGATCGAGAAGGAAACCGGGGTGCCCGAGGAGCGCGGTGAAATCGCCGGGGTGTTCGTCCGCCGCCTGCGCAGCGGCATGCGTCTGCAGACCGATCCCACGGTGATCTATGGCCTGGGCGAGCGCTACACCGGCAACCTGACCCGAGCCCACCTGCGTGAGCCCACGCCCTACAACACCTATGTGATCGATGGCATGCCGCCGACGCCGATCGCCCTGGTCGGACGCGAGGCGATTCATGCAGCCTTGCATCCGGTGGCGGGCAAGAGCCTGTACTTCGTCGCCCGTGGCGATGGCAGTCACGTCTTTTCCGCAACCCTGGCCGAGCACAACCGCGCGGTGCGCGAGTATCAGCTCAATCGCCGCGCGGACTACCGGTCCAGTCCGGCGGCCGTGCAGCTGAGCAATCACAAGGACAGCCCGTGAGCGGAGTGTTTATTTCCCTGGAGGGCCCGGAGGGGGCCGGTAAGAGCACCAATCGCGAGTACCTGGCCGAACGCCTGCGCGAGCGCGGCATGCAGGTGCTGCTGACCCGCGAGCCGGGCGGCACGCCCCTGGCCGAACGGGTGCGCGAGCTGCTGCTGGCGCCCAGCGCTGAGCCCATGGCCGTGGATACCGAATTGCTGCTGGTGTTCGCCGCCCGCGCGCAGCATCTGGCGCAGGTGATTCGCCCGGCTCTGGCTGCTGGCGCGATTGTGCTGTGCGATCGCTTCACCGATGCCACCTATGCCTATCAGGGCGGCGGCCGCGGGGTGCCGAGCGAGCGGATCGCGGTGCTGGAAGCTTTCGTTCAGGGCGAGTTGCGCCCGGACTTGACGCTGATCTTCGATCTGCCGGTGGAAGTCGGCCTGGCCCGCGCCGCCGCGCGCGGCCGCCTGGACCGCTTCGAGCAGGAGGGGCAAGGCTTTTTCCAGGCCGTGCGTCAGGCGTACCTGCAGCGCGCCCAGCGCCAGCCCGAGCGTTATCGGATTCTCGACGCCGGGCAGTCGCTGGCGCAGGTGCAGCGCTCGCTGGACGCCCTGCTGCCTGACATCCTGGAGCGTTGCGGTGGCTGAGGTCTATCCCTGGCAGGCCGATCTCTGGCAGCAGTTGGCCGGGCGCACCCAGCACGCCCATGCCTACCTGTTGCATGGCGCGGCCGGCATCGGCAAGCGGGCCCTGGCCGAACGCCTGGCCGCCTACCTGCTGTGCCAGCAGCCGTCGGCGCTGGCGGCCTGCGGTCAGTGCAAGGCCTGTCACTTGCTGACTGTCGGCAGCCACCCGGATCGCTTCGAGCTCAAGCCGTCGGGCGACAAGAAAAGCGTGGGCGTCGACGATGTCCGCGAACTGATCGCATTCGTCAGCAAGACCGCCCAGTTGGCTGGGCGCAAGGTGGTTCTGATCGCCGAACCGCCGGCCGAGGACATGACCCTGGCGGCCTCCAATGCCTTGCTCAAGAGCCTCGAGGAGCCCTCCGGCGATACCGTGCTGCTGCTGGTCAGTCATCAGCCCAGTCGCCTGCTGCCGACCATCAAGAGCCGCTGCGTGCAGCAGGCCTGTCGCCTGCCCGATACGGCCAGCAGCCTGGCCTGGCTGCGCCAGGCCCTGCCCGAGTGCAGCGAGCAGGAGTGCCGGGAGTTGCTGGTGCTGGCCGGCGGCTCGCCGCTGGTGGCCCATGCCCTGCAGCAGCAGGGGGTACGCGAGCAGCGCGAGGCGGTGGTGGAGGGTGTGAAGCGGCTGCTCAAGCAGCAGGCTTCGCCCAGTCAACTGGCCGAGGCCTGGAAGAACCTGCCGCTTACGCTGCTGTTCGACTGGTTCTGCGACTGGGCGCAGTTGGTCCTGCGCTATCAGCTGACGCAAGACGAACAGGGCCTGGGGCTCGCCGATATGCGCAAGGTGGTCCAGTACCTGGCCGACAAGACGCCGCAAGCCAAGGTCCTGCATATCCAGCAATGGCTGTTGCAGCAGCGGCAGAAAATCCAGAGCAAGGCCAATCTCAACCCGGTCTTGCTGCTCGAGGCCCTGCTGGTGCAGTGGGCAAGTCTGCCCGGGCCGCGCTAGAATCGCCCATCGAGTATTGAATTCAGGAATGTCGATGAGTCTGCCTCCCAACCTGGGTCCGCGTAATGGAATCTTGTCGCTGACCATCAAAGACAAATCCGTGCTCTACGCCGCCTATATGCCGTTCATCAAGAACGGCGGCTTGTTCATTCCGACCAACAAGAGCTACAAGCTCGGCGACGAAGTCTTCATGCTGCTCAACCTGATGGATGAGCCGGAGAAGATTCCGGTGGCCGGCAAGGTGGTGTGGATCACCCCCAAGGGCGCCCAGGGCAATCGTGCCGCCGGCGTTGGCGTGCAGTTCAACGACGGCGACAACAGCGCGCGCAACAAGATCGAAACCTATCTGGCCGGCGCCCTGAAGTCGGATCGTCCGACCCACACCATGTAGTCGTTCCCTCACCGAGCCCATCGGCACCAGAGTGGCGATGGGCTCGCGCTCTTTCGGTTGTCTATTGCCATGCTGGTCGATTCCCACTGTCATCTCGATCGCCTCGATCTGGCCGCCCATGGTGGCTCCCTCGACGCCGCGCTGGCTGCTGCCCGCCAGCGTGGCGTCGGCCATTTCCTCTGCATCGGCGTGAGCGCGGCCAATGCCGCCGCGGTCAGGGACTTGACCACGCGCTATCCGGATGTCGACTGCTCGGTGGGCGTCCATCCCCTGGACCTGGAGCCCGGGGCGGCGCCGGCGCTGGACTGGCTGCTGGGCGAGTTGAATCATCCGAACGTGGTGGCCATCGGCGAGACCGGCCTGGACTATCACTACGAACCCGAGGCCGCGGCCCTGCAGCAGGAGGCCTTTCGCCTGCATCTGCAGGCTGCGCAGCAGACCGGCAAGCCGGTGATCGTGCATACCCGCGAGGCGCGCGCCGATACCCTGGCCTTGCTGCGTGAGGCGCCCCTGCCCCAGGGCGGGGTGCTGCACTGCTTCACCGAAGACTGGGCCATGGCCAAGGCGGCGCTGGATCTGGGGTTCTACATTTCCCTGTCCGGCATCGTCACCTTTCGCAATGCCGAGGCCTTGCGCGAGGTCGCCCGGCAGGTGCCGGCCGATCGCCTGCTGGTGGAGACCGATTCCCCCTATCTGGCGCCCGTGCCCCATCGCGGCAAGCCCAATTTGCCCGAGTATGTGCGTGAGGTGGCCGAGTATCTGGCGCTGCTGCGCGGCGTCAGCTTCGAGACGCTGGCGCAGCAGACCACGGATAATTTCAAGCGACTCTTTCCGCTCTCGCGCCTGCCCTGAGTGGGCTTGCTGGCCGGGGCCGAATGCCGGGCAAAAAAAACCCGGGTTCTGGGGGGTGAATCCGGGTCAAGACCATTAGGAGTAAATCAAGGTACGCGGTCCACGGTACCTTGCCTGGCGGGGCACTTGGGGGGAGATGCCGCGCACCAGTACTTAACAAGTATTGGCGAAGTTTGCCGAACGTCCAGGCCAGTTCCCGGCCTTTATTAAACAGATTTGGAATACCGGCAAGATTGATCGGTTCTCATTTGCTGGCCGCCAAGCCCTGCAGCAAGCGCAGCGTCTCCTCGATGACCCGCGCCTCTGTGTAGAAATGCGGCGACAGGCGGATGCCGCCCCCGCGCAGGGCGCAGATCACCTGTTCAGCCCGCAAGCGCTGGTAGAGGGCCTGATGCTCCCAGCCGCTCAGGCTGAAGGTGACGATGCCGGCACGCCGGGCCGGATTGCGCGGGCTGTGCAGGCGAGCGCCGGGGATCGTCGAGAGTTCGTCCAACAGCCACTGCACCCGCTCCTCGAGGGCGCCGGCCACCCGCGGCATGCCGACCTCTTCGAGCAGCGACAGGCTGGCCTCCAGGGCCATGGCGCCGAGCATGTTCGGGCTGCCGCATTCGAAGCGTCGGGCACTCTGCGCCGGCTGCCAGTCCTGGCGCTGGTAGTCATTGTGATGCTCGAGCATGTGCCAGCCGTATTCGTGCAACTGCAGGTGCTCGCGCAACTCGCGGCGACAATAGAAGACGCCCAGGCCCTCCGGGCCGAGCAGCCATTTGTGGCCGTCGGCCATGGCGAAGTCGCAGGGGTAGGCTTGCACATCGAAGGGCAGGGCGCCGAGTTGCTGGATGGCATCGATGCAGAACAGCACCCCGCGCTGGCGGCAGCCCTGGCCCAGTTGCCGCAGATCCAGCCGCAGGCCGCTGGCGTACTGCACCGCGCTGATCGACAGCAGACGGGTGCGCGGGCCGCAGGCGGCCAGCAGTTCGGCCTCGGGCGCAGGCCCGTCCAGATCGACCTGGATCACCTCCACGCCTTGGGGCTTGAGCGCCTCCCAGACCACGCGGTTGGAGGGGAACTCCTGGTTGCTGATCAGCACCTGATCGCCGGCGCGCCAGTCGAGGCCGAAGGCGACGAAGGAGAGCGCCTCCGAGGTGTTCTTGACCAGGGCGATGTCGCTGGCGTCCGGGGCATTGAGCAGGCGCGCCAGGCGCTCGCGCAGGCGCCGCTCGACCTGCAGCCAGTCGGGGTAGTCGCGCGCGCCGCTGCGGGCGTTCTGTTCGGCGAAGCGGCTCACGGCCAAGACCGCGCGCCGTGGCCAGGGAGCAATGGCGGCGTGGTTCAGGTAGCGCAGCCCGGGCTGCTGCGGAAATTCCTCTGGAACGACGAGCATGGTCGGATGATCCGTGCAATTTGGCGCTAGATAGGCATAATAGCTCGCCTCGATTTTCGACCTCTTAGTCTCTTTATGCAGAAAGAACCCCGTAAGGTCCGTGAGTTTCGTCGCCGCGAACAGGAAATCCTCGATACCGCGCTGAAGCTCTTTCTCGAGCAGGGCGAGGACAGTGTCACCGTCGAAATGATCGCCGACGCGGTCGGGATCGGCAAAGGCACCATCTACAAGCACTTCAAGTCCAAGGCGGAGATCTATCTGCGCCTGATGCTCGACTACGAACGCGACCTCAACGCGCTCTTTCACTCGGCCGATGTCGATCGCGACAAGGAAGCCCTGTCGCGCGCCTACTTCGAGTTCCGCATGCGCGACCCGCAGCGCTATCGCCTGTTCGATCGTCTCGAAGAAAAGGTGGTCAAGGGCAATCAGGTGCCGGAAATGGTCGAGCAGCTGCATAAGATCCGTGCGTCCAACTTCGAGCGCCTGACCCA
>JBFHKK010000051.1:0-10456 GCA_041595475.1 Pseudomonas sp.
CCTCGAGGGCTTCTCCCGCCGCGATGTTGATGCCTTCGCCCTGCGCTCGCAGCAGAAGGCGGCGCGTGCCCGCGATCAAGGGGCCTTCGCCAAGTCGCTGATTCCGGTCGTCGATCAGAACGGCATCGTCCTCCTCGAGCATGACGAGTACATCCGCGCCGACAGCACCCTGGAAGGTCTTGGCACGCTCAAGCCGAGCTTCGCCGCGCCCGGGCAGATGGGCTTCGACAGCACCGCCCTGCGGGTTTACAGCCATCTGGAGCGCATCGAGCATGTGCACACCCCGGGTAACAGCTCCGGCATCGTCGATGGCGCGGCCCTGATGCTGCTCGGCTCGGCCGCCAAGGGCGCGCAGCTGGGGCTCAGGCCCCGTGCCCGCATCGTCGCCACGGCGGTCACCGGCACCGACCCGACCATCATGCTCACCGGGCCGGCCCCGGCCACGCGCAAGGCCCTGGCCAAGGCCGGGCTGAGAATCGAGGACATCGACCTGTTCGAGGTCAACGAGGCCTTCGCCTCGGTGGTGCTCAAGTTCATCAAGGACATGGGTATCGACGAGGCGCGGGTCAACGTCAACGGCGGCGCCATCGCCCTGGGCCATCCGCTGGGGGCGACCGGCTGCGCCATCCTCGGCACCCTGCTCGACGAACTGGAACGGCGCCAGTTGCGCTATGGCCTGGCCACCCTCTGCGTGGGCGGCGGCATGGGCATTGCCACCATCATCGAACGCCTCTGAGCCGGGAGATCACCATGACCGACGCCATCCGTTACGAAAAGGGCCCGGACAACATAGTCGTGCTGACCCTGGATCAGCCCGGGCAGGCCGCCAACACCATGAACGCCCAGTACCGTCAGGCCATGGCCGCCGCCGTCGCCCGCCTGCAGGCGGAGGGCGAGGCCCTGGCCGGGGTCATCCTCACCTCAGGAAAGAAGACCTTCTTCGCCGGCGGCGACCTGGGCGAGTTGATCGCCGTCGGCCCTGAGCAGGCCGCCGACTTCTATCGCATGGTGCTGGACCTCAAGGCGCAGCTGCGCCAACTGGAGACCCTCGGCAAGCCGGTGGTCGCGGCGATCAACGGCGCAGCCCTGGGCGGCGGCTGGGAAATCTGCCTGGCCTGCCACCATCGCATCGCCCTGGACGACAGCCGCGTGCAACTGGGCCTGCCGGAGGTGACCCTGGGCCTGCTGCCCGGCGGCGGCGGGGTGGTGCGCATGGTCCGTCTGCTGGGGTTGGAGAAGGCCCTGCCGTACCTGCTCGAGGGCAAGAAGCTGCGCCCCCAGGCGGCGCTCAAGGCCGGCCTGCTCGATGCCCTCGCCAGCGACCGCGAGCAGCTGCTGGCCAAGGCGCGGGCCTGGATTCTGGCCAATCCCGAGGTTCGCCAGCCCTGGGACGCCGCCGATTACCAGTTGCCGGGCGGCACCCCGATCAGCCCCAAGCTGGCGCCGATGCTGGCGATCGCCCCGAGCGTGTTGCGGGCCAAGACTCAGGGCTGTTTCCCCGCCCCGGAAAAAATCCTCTGCGCGGCGGTGGAGGGGGCCCAGGTGGACTTCGACACCGCCCAGCTGATCGAGGCGCGCTACTTCACCGAGCTGGTCTGCGGCCAGGTGGCCAAGAATATGATCGGCACCTTCTGGTTCCAGCTGAACCAGATCAAGGCCGGCGGTTCCCGGCCCCAGGGCCATGCGCCCCATGTCACCCACAAGCTCGGGGTGATCGGCGCCGGCATGATGGGCGCGGGCATCGCCCATGTCGCGGCCGTGGCCGGGATCGAGGTGGTACTCAAGGACGTCAGCCTCGAGGCCGCGGAAAAGGGCAAGGGCTACTCGGCCCGCTTGCTGGAGAAGAAGGTCGAGCGGGGCCAGATGAGCCTGGACAAGCACGATGCCATCCTGGCGCGGATCAGCACCAGCGCCCGGGATGCCGATTTCGCCGGCTGCGACCTGATCATCGAGGCCGTCTTCGAGGACCGTGACCTCAAGGCCAATGTCACCGCCGCCGCCGAGCGCGCGGCGCTGCCCGATGCGCTGATCGCCTCCAACACCTCGACCCTGCCGATCAGCTCCCTGGCTTCGGCCGTGCCGCGCCAGGAGCACTTCATCGGCCTGCATTTCTTCAGCCCGGTGGACAAGATGCCCCTGGTGGAAATCATCCGTGGCCGGCAGACCAGCGACCAGGCCCTGGCGCGGGCCTTCGACTTTGTGCTGCAGATCGACAAGACGCCGATCGTGGTCAACGACAGCCGCGGCTTCTTCACCTCGCGGGTGTTCGGCACCTTCACCCAGGAGGGCATCGCCATGCTCGGCGAAGGCGTGCCGGCGGCGCTGATCGAGAACGAGGCGCGTAAGGCCGGCATGCCGGTGGGACCGCTGGCGATCAGCGACGAGGTCTCCCTGAGCCTGATGCGCCACATTCGCCAGCAAGCCGTCAAGGATCTGGCCGAGGAGGGCAAGGCGGCGCCCGAGCATCCCGCTCATGCGGTGATCGAACGCATGCTCGGCGAGTTCGAGCGTGCCGGCAAGGCGGCCGGCGGCGGTTTCTACGACTATCCCAGCGGCGCCAAGAAACACCTCTGGGCGGGTCTGAAGACGCACTTCGAGCAGGCCGAGCGGCAGATTCCACCGCTCGAGGTGCGCGACCGGCTGCTGTTCATCCAGGCCCTCGAGACGGTGCGCTGCCTGGAGGAGGGCGTGCTGCAATCCACGGCCGACGCCAACATCGGTTCGATCTTCGGCATCGGTTTTGCAGCCTGGACCGGCGGCGCCCTGCAGTTCATCAACCAGTACGGGCTACCGGCCTTCCTCGCCCGGGCCGAGTATCTGGCCGAGCGCTATGGCGAGCGCTTCCAGCCGCCGGCGCTGCTGCGGGAAAAGGCGGCGAGGGGGCAGGCGTTCTAGTCGAGGCGAGGGCACAGGAACCGGCTCGCCAGCAGCCGGTCCGCTTGCATGGCGCAGGCGCGGGCAGTCCTGACGGTACAGTCGCCGGCAAGGGCTGGCGCTGGCTTGGCTTGAAAGGCTTTGTCGCGCGCTCGCTAGCTCGTTAAGATCGCGAACCAAATCATGCCCTTGGAGACGCTTTATGAAGCAAGGATTGCTCTGCCTGCTGTTGCTTTGCTCGCTCGGCGTCAGCGCGCAGGACAGGGTCTACCTGATGGCCACCTTGACCCTGGGCGGCTCGAATCTGGCCAATACGATCTTCCTTCACGAACCGACCATCGGCGATCTGCAGACCTGCACCCAAGCCTGGCAGCGAGGCCAGCGTCAGAACGACTGGCTGAGTTATCACCACATTCTCAGGCGTGACAAGATGAAGGGCTTCACCGCCCAGGCGTCATACCGCTGCGTGACCAGCGATTTGAACATCGATTCGTGGCACGACAGCATGCACTATGACTTCGCCTACCTGATCTCCGTGGATCAGGCCTCCTCGGCTCTGCAGATCAGCCCGGCATCCAGCCTCGCGGCCTGCTCCGCGCAACTCGCCGCGCGCTCGCAAGAGCAGGGCGCGGATCGGCATTGCGCCAAGAGCAATCAGCGCATCCTTCGCTGAGCCTCCCGGCCGCCAGCGCAGCGGCGAACAAGGCTGCCTCAACCAGCCGCGCTGAATCGCGCCGTTGGCAGGGCGTCAAGACGGCCTGCGCGTCCGCTGGTCGGCTGGCGCGCCGCCAATGCCGCACCGTTCACGTTTCCACCGGCGCGGCAGTTGGCCAGCACTGGCGGCCCTTCGTCTGCTCGCTAGACTCGCCCCAGAGCCACAGCGCCCGAACGGGCGTCCGAGGCTTATCCTGCCGTGGAGAGCTGTCATGTCGAAAAAGAAAACCCTGATGACCCTGTCGTTCTGCGCCCTGATGCTGTCATCGCTGAGCGTGCCTGAGCTGAACCTGTTTATCGACTCGGCCTATGCCAAGGGCGGTGGAGGCGGCGGGGGAGGCGGCGGCGGCGGCGGCGGTGGCGGAGGTGGCGGAGGTGGCGGAGGCGGTGGCGGTGGAAATGGAGGCGGCAACGGCGGTGGCAAAGGCGGTGGCGCCGGTGCCGGCGGCGGCCATGGCCATGGCGGCGGTGTCGGCGGCGGAATCGGCGCTGGGCGTGCCGGTAAGGCCGAAGGCGTCGCCAATGGCAAGGGCAAGGGGCTGAGTAATGGCGTGGGCCATGGCAAGGCGACCTCGGCCGCCGCCAAGTCCCAGGAAACCACCGGCCTGGCCAAGGCCATGTCGGTGGTCGCCAGTACGCCGGCGGCCCTGGCTGCGGCATTTGGTCTGCAGAACGCGATGGCCAACAGCAGCAAGAACAAGAGCGAAACCGAGGCAGGCGAGGAAGGTGCAGAGGCGGGCAGCGAAGCCGGCGCCGAATCCGCTACCGAGGCGGGCGCCGAGGGGGCCACCGAGTCGGCTACCGAGGCGAGCGCTGAGGCCGGCAGCGAGACTGGCGCCGAGTCCGGCGCTGAGTCGGCTTCAGCGTCCGGCGCAGAATCGGGCGAGGGCGAAGCCGAAGCGGCCACCGAATAAGCGTGGTTCGCCTGCTGTCTGCCAACCAAGCCCGGCGCCTATCGCCGGGCTTTTGCTTTTTGCCGAGCGCCGCGCTTGCCTTGCCGGGCACGGGCAGGCAGGCTTGGAGCAAACGCTCAGCAACAGTTTTCGCGCTTCAGGTATTAGTCCCATGTCGCTGCATATCTGCATTCTGGAAACCGACATCCTCCGCCCCGAACTGGTCGACCAGTACCACGGCTATGGGCACATGTTCGAGCAGTTGTTCGCCCGCCAGCCGATCGCCGCCCAGTTCAGCGTCTACAACGTGATGGAAGGGCGCTACCCGCCGGACAGCGAGCACTTCGATGCCTATCTGGTGACCGGCAGCAAGGCCGATTCCTTCGGCGACGATCCCTGGATCGAAACCCTCAAGACCTATCTGCTCGACCGCTATGCCCGCGGCGACAAGCTCCTGGGCATCTGCTTCGGCCATCAGCTGCTGGCGTTGCTGCTCGGTGGCAAGGCCGAACGCGCCGAGCAGGGCTGGGGCGTGGGCATCCACCGCTATCGTCTGGCCCACCAGCCGGCCTGGATGACCCCGCTGCTGGAAGAGCTGACCCTGCTGATCAGTCATCAGGATCAGGTCACCAAACTGCCGGAGAACGCCACCCTGCTGGCCTCCAGCGATTTCTGCCCGATCGCCGCCTATTGCATCGGCGATCAGGTGCTGTGCTTCCAGGGCCACCCGGAATTCGTTCACGACTATTCCAAGGAACTGCTGGAGATCCGTCAGCAGCATATCGGCGAGCAGAACTACAGGCGCGGGCTGGACAGCCTGCAGCACGATCATCATGGCCACACGGTGGGCGAGTGGATGATGCGCTTCGTCGCCCAGGGCCGCAGCGGTCTGGATCTTTGAGCGACGCCGGCCGCTCTGGCCGGCGCACATGAAGTCAGCGCTGGGCCAGTTCGCGGTCGAGCGCCTCGATGCACTGCTGCATCTGGCTGTGGCAGTCGGCCATTAGGCGCGGGACGTCGTCCAGGCCTAGACCCGTGGTCTCGATCGGCGGCAACGAGCGAATCAGGATGTCGCCGCTGTGCCAGCGGTTCAGTTTCATCGAGTTCACGTAACTGCTGGCGCATACCGGAATGATCGGCACGCCGGCGGCGATGGCCATCTGGAAGGCGCCTTTCTTGAACGGCAGCAGTCCCTGGCCCAAGTTGCGCGTGCCTTCGGCGAACACCCAGATCGAGGTGTCCTGATGGCGCAGGGTCTCGGTGGTGGTCAGCATGGCCTGCTTGGCCTTGATCGGATTGCCGCGATCGAGCAGCACGTTGCCGGCCAGCCAGTAGAGTTGGCCGAACAGCGGCAGCCACTTGAGGCTCTTCTTGCCGATGCTGACGGTGCGCCGCGGAACCACGCGGCCGAGCACATAGAGATCGTAGTTGGACTGGTGGTTGGCGACTATCACGCAGGCATGCTCGCGGCGCAGCAGCGGCGCCACCTCTGCGCGTACGTTGAGGCCCAGCAACCAGAGCCCGGGCACCGAATAGAGCCGTGCGCAGAGGCGGCTGTTATCCGGGTTGAAGGGGCGGCAGAGGCCAAGCAGCAGGCCGAGCAGGCTCGCCACGACGAAGTGCAGGGTCATCGCCAGCATGCGCAGAAGAAAAAGCATCGAATGAACCGCCTGGGAAAGGGCCGCGCAGTGTACGGGGCCGCAGTGCGCGGAGCAATTGCAGCCGCGCCTGGTTACCTGGCGCGAGCCGGCGAAGCGAGCAGGCCGCGTGCTGGGGCTGTGCTGATCAGTGCCCTCAGTATAGTCAGGTCCGGCGGCGCTGGGCCTGGGGGCTGGCCTGCGGCCCAAAACGACAATGCCCGCCGCAGGGGCGGGCATTGCGTGGTGCAGCGTGGGCTGGATCAGTCTTCCATGGCGCCCATGGCGGTGGTGTTGAAGCCGCCGTCGACGTAGAGGATCTCGCCGCTGATGCCCGAGGCCAGGTCCGAGCAGAGGAAGGCGCCGGCGTTGCCGACTTCCTCGATGGTGACGTTGCGCCGCAGCGGGGTCTGCTTCTCGTTGGCCGCCAGCATCTTGCGGAAGCTCTTGATCCCCGAGGCGGCCAGGGTGCGGATGGGGCCGGCCGACACCGCGTTGACCCGGGTGCCCTCCGGGCCGAGGCTGCCGGCCAGGTAACGCACCCCGGCCTCGAGGCTGGCCTTGGCCATGCCCATCACGTTGTAGTTGGGCATGGTGCGCTCGGCGCCCAGGTAGGAGAGGGTCAGCAGGCTGCCGTTGCGACCCTTCATCATCTCGCGCCCGGCCTTGGCCAGGGCGACGAAGCTGTAGGCGCTGATGTCGTGGGCGATGCGAAAGCCCTCGCGGGTGGTGACCTCGGTGAAGTCGCCGTCGAGCTGATCGCCGGGGGCGAAGCCGACCGAGTGAACGATGCAGTCGAGGCCGTCCCACTTCTTCGCCAGGGCCTCGAACACCGCGGCGATCTCCTCGTCGCTGGCCACATCACAGGGGAAGCACAGGGCCGGGCCCGAGCCCCAGGCGGTGGCGAATTCCTCGACGCGGCCCTTGAGCTTGTCGTTCTGGTAGGTGAAGGCCAGTTCGGCACCCTCGCGGTGCATGGCCGCGGCGATACCCGAGGCGATGGACAGTTTGCTGGCCACGCCAACGATGAGTACACGCTTGCCGCTCATAAAACCCATGGAGTTGTTCCTCTTCCTGCTGTCGAAGGGTCAGTGTGCAGCGCCCGGGGCCAGGAAGGCGGCATCGAGCAACTGCTGCGTATAGCTATGTTGCGGGGCGGCGAAGATCCGCTCGGCCGGGCCCTGTTCGACGGCCTGTCCCTCCTTGACCACGATCAGCTGGTGGCTCAGGGCGCGAACCACCGCCAGATCGTGGCTGATGAACAGGTACGTCAGGTTGTACTTGGCCTGCAATGATCGTAGCAATTCCACCACCTGGCGCTGCACGGTGCGGTCGAGGGCCGAGGTCGGCTCGTCCAGCAGTATCAGCGCCGGCTTGAGTACCAGTGCCCGGGCGATGGCGATCCGCTGCCGTTGCCCGCCGGAAAACTCGTGGGGGTAGCGGTGCCGGGCGTCCGGATCCAGATCCACCTCCACCAGTGCGTCTATGATCGCCTGTTCCTGCTCCTCTGCCGTACCCATGCGATGGATCCGCAGGCCCTCGCCGACAATCTGGCCCACCGACATGCGCGGGCTCAGGCTGCCGTAGGGGTCCTGGAAGACCACCTGCATCTGCCGCCGCAAGGGCCGCACCTGATGCTGCGTCAGCCCCTGCAACTCCTGGCCGCGAAAGCGGATGGCGCCGCGACTGCCGAGCAGGCGCAGGATCGCCAGGCCGAGGGTCGACTTGCCGGAACCGCTCTCGCCGACGATGCCCAGGGTCTGGCCCTGGGGCAGGCTGAAGTTGATTCCATCCACGGCCTTGACATGGTCCACGGTGCGGCGCAGCAGGCCCTTCTTGATCGGGAACCAGACCCGCAGGTCCTCGACCTCCAGCAAGGGTTGTCCGGGGGCCACGGCCACCGGGTCGCCGCTGGGGTCGGCACCGATCAGTTCCTGGGTATAGGGATGCTGAGGCGCATGGAACAGCTTTTCACACGACGCCTGTTCGACGATGCGACCCTGCTGCATGACACATACCCGGTGAGCGATTCGTCGCACCAGGTTGAGGTCGTGGCTGATCAGCAGCAGCGCCATGCCCAGGCGCGCCTGCAGGTCCTTGAGCAAATCGAGAATCTTCAGCTGGACGGTGACGTCCAGGGCGGTGGTCGGCTCGTCGGCGATCAGCAGCTCGGGCTCGTTGGCCAGCGCCATGGCGATCATCACGCGCTGGCGCTGGCCGCCGGACAGCTCGTGGGGATAGGCCTTGAGGCGCTTGTGCGGTTCCGGGATGCCGACCAGCTCGAGCAGCTCCAGGGTGCGTTCGGTGGCGGCCTTGCCGCTCAGGCCCTTGTGCAGGGCCAGGACTTCGTTGATCTGCTTCTCGATGCTGTGCAGCGGATTGAGCGAGGTCATCGGCTCCTGGAAGATCATGGCGATGCGATTGCCGCGAATGCCGCGCAGGCGATCTTCCTCGAGCTTGAGCAGGTCTTCGCCGCCATAGTGGATGCTGCCGCTCGGGTGCCGGGCCAGGGGGTAGGGCAGCAGCCGCAGCAGCGACAGGGCGGTGACCGACTTGCCCGAGCCGCTCTCGCCGACCAGGGCCAGGGTCTCGCCGCGCCGAACCTCGAAGCTGACGCCGGAGACCACGCGGTCCTGCTGCTCGCCGTTGACGAACTCGACTGCCAGGTCGCGCACTTCGATCAAAGGGCCGGTTTCGCTCATGTCATTTCCTCGGGTCGAAGGCATCGCGCGCCGCTTCGCCGATGAACACCAGCAGGCTCAGCATCACGGCCAGCACCATGAAGGCGCTGACGCCCAGCCAGGGCGCCTGCAGGTTGGATTTGCCCTGGGCCACCAGCTCGCCCAGCGAGGGCGCCCCCGGCGGCAGGCCGAAGCCGAGAAAGTCCAGGGCGGTGAGGGTGCCGATGGCGCCGGTGAGGATGAAGGGCATGAAGGTCATGGTCGAGACCATGGCGTTGGGCAGGATGTGGCGGAACATGATGGCGCCGTTCTCCATGCCCAGGGCGCGGGCGGCGCGCACGTATTCCAGGTTGCGGCCGCGGAGGAACTCGGCGCGTACCACATCCACCAGGCTCATCCAGGAGAACAGCAGCATGATGCCCAGCAGCCACCAGAAGTTCGGCTGCACGAAGCTGGCCAGGATGATCAGCAGGTAGAGCACCGGCAGCCCCGACCAGACCTCGAGAAAGCGCTGGCCGAGCAGGTCGACCCAGCCGCCGTAGAAGCCCTGCAGGGCGCCGGCGAAGACGCCGATGATCGAGCTGAGCAGGGTCAGGGTCAGGGCGAACAGCACCGAGATGCGAAAGCCGTAGATGACCCGCGCCAGCACATCGCGGCCCTGGTCGTCGGTGCCCAGCCAGTTGGCCGCCGAGGGCGGCGCCGGCGCCGGCACCTGCAGGTCGTAGTTGATGCTGGCGTAGCCGAAGGGAATCGGCGGCCAGAGCATCCAGCCGTCCTTCTCGGCGATCAGGTTCTGAATGTAGGGGCTCTTGTAGTTGGCCTGCAGAGGAAACTCGCCGCCGAAGGTGGTTTCCGGATAGCGCTTGAGCACCGGGTAATACCACTGGCCGTCGTACTCGACGATCAGCGGCTTGTCGTTGGCGATCAGTTCGGCGACCAGGCTCAGGCCGAACAGGGCGAGGAAGATCCACAGTGACCACCAGCCGCGCTTGTGCGCCTTGAAACGTTCGAAGCGCCGGCGATTGATCGGGGACAGGGCCATCTCAGTGCTCCCGGCTTTCGAAGTCGATGCGCGGATCGACCAGGGTGTAGGTGAGGTCGCCGATCAGCTTCAGCACCAGCCCGAGCAGGGTGAAGATGAACAGAGTGCCGAACACCACCGGATAGTCACGGTTGATCGCCGCCTCGAAGCTCATCAGACCGAGGCCGTCGAGGGAGAAGATCACCTCGATCAACAGCGAGCCGGTGAAGAAGATGCCGATCAGCGCCGCCGGAAAGCCGGCGATGATGATCAGCATGGCGTTGCGGAACACATGGCCATAGAGCACGCCATTTTTCGACAGACCCTTGGCCCGGGCGGTGACCACGTATTGCTTGTTGATCTCGTCGAGGAAGCTGTTCTTGGTCAGCAGGGTCAGGGTGGCGAAGTTGCCGATCACCAGGGCGGTGACCGGCAGCGCCAGGTGCCAGAAGTAGTCGAGGATCTTGCCGCCCAGGCTGAGTTCGTCGAAATTGTTCGAGGTCAGGCCGCGCAGCGGGAACCAGTCGAAGTAGCTGCCGCCGGCGAACAGCACGATCAGCAGGATGGCGAACAGGAAGGCCGGGATGGCGTAGCCGACGATGATCGCCGAACTGGTCCAGACGTCGAAGGCGCTGC
>JBFHKK010000052.1:0-10445 GCA_041595475.1 Pseudomonas sp.
CATGAAGTCGCGCGGCTGCTATGAGACCCCCGGTGGCACCATCATGCTCAAGGCTCATCGGGCCATCGAGTCGATTACCCTCGACCGTGAAGTGGCGCACCTGAAAGACGAGCTGATGCCCAAGTACGCCAGTTTGATCTACAACGGCTTCTGGTGGAGCCCTGAGCGCGTCATGCTGCAGCAGATGATCGACGCCTCCCAGGCCAACGTGAACGGCGTGGTGCGCCTGAAACTGTACAAGGGCAACGTGATAGTGGTCGGGCGCAAGTCCGACGACTCGCTGTTCGACGCCAACATCGCCACTTTCGAGGACGATGCCGGCGCCTACAATCAGCAGGACGCCGCCGGCTTCATCAAACTCAACGCCCTGCGCATGCGCATCGCCGCCGGCAAGGGCCGTCAGCTGATCTGATAGGCTTGCAGGCGAGCCACGCGAACCCCGGCCAGGTGCCGGGGTTTGTGTTTATCGGCCCCGATTCGGGCAAGCGATGAGGTAAAAATCGATGAGATTGCTGCATACCATGCTGCGCGTCGGCGACCTGGACAAGTCCATCGCCTTCTACACCGAGGTGCTGGGCATGACCCTGCTGCGGCGCAAGGACTATCCCGACGGGCAGTTCACCCTGGCCTTCGTCGGCTACGGCGACGAGGCGCACAACAGTGTGCTCGAGCTGACCCACAACTGGGGTGTGGACAGCTATGAGCTGGGCACTGGCTACGGCCATATCGCCTTGGAAGTCGAGGATGTCTACAAGGCCTGTGAGGACATCCGCGCCCGTGGCGGCAAGATCACCCGCGAGCCGGGGCCGATGAAGCACGGCAGCAGCGTGCTGGCCTTCATCGAAGACCCCGACGGTTACAAGATCGAGCTGTTGTCGCCGTCGCGCAAGGACTGAGCCGGCGACTGCTGGGCGGGTTGCGAAAATGCGACCTTTGGTCGTGATGACCAGGCGGCAGTCTGCCGTGACCCGAAACAGTGCCCGTATCCGAAAAAGGGTGGGGCACTGCCGTTTAGCGGCCGGTCTGGCCGTTAGGCGCGCCGACAGACCGCGGTCCTTCGCCGTCTCCGCAAGAGGCGATCCTGACGCTTCGCTATCCAGGCTTAACTAGACTGAAGGCATATGAGTGTCGAAGCGCTTAGCGACTGCCCCGTCGGGTGGTTCGCCGAGGCGGGCGTGGGAGGACGCAGGCGACTATGTCTAAGTGGATGATCACCTACAGCAAAGACGAGGGCACCGGGGTCTTGGAAGTGTATTCGGCCAGCAAGCCGAGCATGGAGCAGGCGGTGCAGTGGCTGCTGGAAATGGCCGAGAAAACCTATGAGGCGCAGGAGCCGGAGCGGCCCTACGAAGAGCAGACGCCTGCGGTGCGCTTGCTCGAGCAGTACGGCATCGCCGTGACCAGTATCTGCGAGGAGTGAGGCGCCGCGCCCGGATAGTGAGGGCCCCTGCCAAAACGCCGACAAAAGAAAGGGCGCCCATGGGCGCCCGAAGTCGATGATCTGTGGAGATAGTCCGTTAGCTCAGAGCCGCGGGGCCGCAGATTGGTTCAACTTCACCCGACGAACGGTCATTTCTTGCCGGGTAACAGCAGCAGGCGCTTGCTGCCATAGACCTTGTCCAGGTTCTGCGGCTGGAACGGAAAGCTCATGTACTGGCCCCTGCGCCAGGCCTCGATGCCGTCGGCATAGTGATCGCTGGCCGGATTGCCGGACTGACCCGAACTGTTCAGGCCGATCAGCGGCTCCTCGCGACCGAAGTCGACGACGATGCGCATGGCCGGGATCATCCAGGTATCGAAGTCCTGGCCCCAGTGGTAGGCCGAGACGTTCAGGGTGCTGTGGTCGCCGCCGGCCGGGTAGGGGCCGCGATTGAGGTAGGGTTCGATCGCACTGACTGCCGCGCGCTGGCCGGGGCTCATGTAGCGGGCCAGGCGGCTGGTTTCGCTGGTCCAGTTATAGCGGTGCAGTTTGCCCCACTGCCATTGGCTGCGGTCGGCTCCCAGGCGCGTCTCGGCGAACGCGGTGGCAGCGGCCAGGCTGCGGGCGAGGATCTGCGGCTTGTCTTCTTTTTCGGGCGTGCCAATGTCGTCCCAGAAGGGGCTGTCGTCGCGGCCGAGCAGGTGGTCGGCCTGTGCCGAATAGGAGACCTTGGCCGCCTCCACCAGGGCCTGCCAGGCGGCGCTGCTGTCCGGGCCGAGTTCGTCGAGGAAGATCTGCCGGGCGCTTTCGTGGAGGAAGGCGCCATACAGGGCGGCATCCGCCGAGTCGGCGCTGAGTTTGCCGTCGAAGGCCATCAGGCGCCTGAACGCTTCCTCGGCGCGCCGCCGTCGGGGCTCATCCAGCGCGGCGATGGCCTGCTGCAGCGACTCGGCCATGCCCGGTGCGCTGAACATCTGCTGAAGTTTGGCGACGAAGGGCGAGGTCTGGTCGTATTGCATGGCGATCATGCTGGCGGTGTCGTGCTTGCCGCGGGCGGCCAGTTCGGCGATGCGCTCGGCGCGTTCCGGGTAGTACCAGGAACTGGACAACTGCATGCCGTAGCCGCGGGCCACGCTGCGCTGGTTGGCAGTGCCCAGCCAGCCGGCCGGCGGATCCTGATCGTAGGGATGGAGCATCGGGTCGGTGAAGCCGTCCCAGTCATAGCGACCGTCCCAGCCTGGCGATGGCAGCAGACCGAGGCCGTCGCGCCTGTTGGGAAAACGTCCGGTGACCTGCCAGCCGATGTGCCGGGCGTCGGCGAAGACCATGTTCAGCGGCATCGCCCGCACCTCGCGGGCGGCCTCGAAGGCCTGCTCCACCGACTGCGCGCGCGACAGTTCGAAGAAGGCATCCAGGCTCTGGTCCGCTTCGAACTGCGCGGTCTTCAGCGCCAAGCCGTACCCGCTGCCCAGCTGCAGGGGCTGCAGCGGATGCTTGCGCTCGCCGAGCACCGAGTTCAGCAGCGGGCCGTGGCGGGTCTCGTAGATGGTTTCGCGCAGCGGGCTCTGCCCCTTGATGAAGAAGGTCTCATGGCGCTCGCGGGTCGCTAGCCACTGGCCGTCGGCGAGGTAGTAGAGGCGTCCGCCCTCGCGCTTGAGTTGTTCCAGGAACAGGTCCTGGTTGTCGCCCATGACCATGGTCATGCCCCAGCCCAGCTTGCCGTTGAAACCGGCGACCACGGCGGGCAGCCCGGCGATGGAGACGCCGGCGGCCTGGAATTTCGGCGAGCGGATCTGCACGAAGTTCCAGGCCGAAGGTATGCTCAGCGGCAGGTGGGTGTCGTTGGCCAGCAGGCTCTTGCCGCTGCGGCTGTTTTGCGGCGCTATGGCCCAGTTGTTCGAGGCGGCGAGGCCGAACAGTGGCCCTTCGGCGAGTTGGCCGCTGGCGCGCTTGATGGCCTCCAGGCCGGCGATCCGGCCGCTCAGGGCGAGTCCGGCGAGTTTTTCCGCTTCGGCAAACGGCAGCGGCTCGTCCGGATAGGTCGGCAGCAGCCAGGCCAGGCGATCGCTGCCGACCTTCTCGGCCATGATCAGCGCGGCAATTTCTTCCTGCAGGTTCACCGACAGGCCGAAGTTGATCAGGCAGAAGACCAGCACCGAGTCCTGCGCCTTCCAGTAGGGCGGGCGGTAGCCGGAGACGGCCAGGTCCATCGGCAACTTGTCGCGGTAGCGATAGAGGTAGGCGTTCACGCCGCGGGCGTAGGTCTCGAAGAAGCGCTGCTGGCGCGGCGAGGCATTGCGGTAGAGCAGCTCGGCGCTTTGCCTGAGGTTGACCGCGCGCATGAAGCGGTCGATCTCCAGCACGCCGGGGCCGGCCATCTCGGCCAAGCGACCCTCGGCCATCAGGCGCAGGCCGATCATCTGGCTGAGCCGGTCGCCGGCGTGCACGTAGCCCAGGGCGAACAGGGCGTCATGAAAGGTCGTGGTCTCGATCAGCGGCATGCCCAGGGCATTGCGCCGGATCACCACGCTCTGCGCGAGCCCCTGGATATGCTCGATACCCTGTGTAGGCGGCACGCTGTCGCGGTAGCGACTGTCCAGGAAGGATTGGCAGCCGCTGATGGTCACGGCCACACATAGGGCGGCGGCAAGACTCAGGGGGGCAGGCGGGCGAGACGCGCGCGATGGCATGTAGTGGGCTCCTTGCAGGCATCTGGACGCAGGTGGGCGACGCAGGTGTTGGGCCTGTTGGCTAAGTCCGGGACACCCTGCCGAATTCCGACAGGCTGGCTACTCGAGGTTCCAGCTAACGGTAGAGAGCGCTCGCGCGGCTGGCAAGCACCGCCACCCGTGGCGCTCAGGCGCGCCTGGAGGGCGCCAGCAAGCCTTCGTCGAGCAGCCAGCGCGCCGCCGTGCGGGCCGCCGCCTTGTGTTGCAGTTCGAGTTCGTTGAAGTGTTTCTCGTGGCGCCGCCGCGACAGCTTGTCCAGGGCCTTCCAGTCGTCATGGGTGGGCACATGGGCGGTGACCGCGAAGAGCTCATGGAATACCTGGCAGCGCGGGTCCTGACTCAGGGTGCTGTCGTAGTTGTCGAGCAACACCTTGATGCGGATGGCGCCCTCGATCAGCGGCAACTGCCCCTCGAGCAGGCTGCCGGCGAGGATCTGCAAGTCGCTGCCCAGGCGTTCGCGGCGCTCCTGGATGGCCTCGGCTTCGGCGCGCTGCTGTTTCCACACGCGCCGCCACAGGTGCAGGGCATAACCGCCCAGTGCCGCGATCAGCAGGGCGCCGACGGCCAGCAACCAGAGAGCGAGCGTACTCATCGGGCGATCAGGCGCCGTGGCATTTCTTGAATTTCTTCTGGCTGCCGCAGGGGCAGGGGTCGTTGCGGCCCACATCGCGCAGGGCGTTGCGCGCCGGCTCCTGATGGCCATGGTTGCAGTGCGGGCCATGCACGTGCTCATCGCCGTGCGAGTGGTGGTCGTCGTGCGTGCAGTCCGGGCCATGGACATGGGGTTGCTGATTCATAAGGGCTTACTCCGGGATGTAATCGCCGGGAATTATCTCGCCATTGCGCGCCATGGTCACGCTGCGGCCGAAGAAAAGTCCGGTCTTGACCGCGCCTTCGAGGCGGTAGCGAATGGGCGCGTCCGGCTCTTCCAGTAGCCGGACGACCTGCCGTACGTGGCGCCAGAGATTGGTGCGCACCGGGATGGCGAACACATGGTGGCCGCGGGCGGGTACGCTGAACCAGGTGTCGGATTGTCCTTCAGCGAGCTGAACTTCGTTCAGATGGACGCGATAGTCCAGTCCTCGAACCGGCAGGCTGAAGTCGTTCGGATTGTCGATGCGAAAGCGCAGAATGAAGCGTTGTTCCAGCAGCTTGGCCTTGACCACATCGACCTTGACCAGGCGCACCTGGGGATCCTTGAAGCCACCTGTGAACCAGGTGGAGCAGCCACTGATGGTGAACAAGAGGCTGAGCAGGATCAGTAGGCCGAGTCTTCTTGTAATCTTTGCCTGGTACAACATGTGATACTCCACTGGACGGCTCAGTGTAACAAGCAAGTGCCAGGCCGCAATCAGTTGTGGCGGGAAAAATACCTGCGCCATACTGAGCCTCGAATGGGACAGGAGTATGACCATGGCTAGCTATGAAGTCGCCTTCTCCGGGCAGTTGGTGCCGGGCGCGCAGTTGGAGGCGGTCAAGGCCAATCTGGCCAAGTTGTTTCAGGCCGATGCCCAGCGCATCGCCGTGCTGTTTTCCGGGCGTCGCATCGTCATCAAGAACGGCCTGGACGCCGAGGCGGCAGAGAAGTATCGCCTGGCCATGAGCCGTGCCGGGGCGCTTGCCGAGATTACGCCTATGCTCGAGGCAGCCGAGCAAGCGCCACCTGCGGCCGTCGCCGCGCCGCAGTCTCTTTCTTCGGCGGCTGCGGTCGATGAGCATCGGCGGCGCCTGCAGGTGGCGCCTAGGGATGAGTACATGGCGGCCTTTGCCGAGGTGGATGCGCCCGATTTCGGCATGGCGCCGCTGGGCGATGATCTGCAGGACGACAAGCCCGAGGCGCCGCAGCCATCACTGGATCTGTCCCAGTTCAGTCTGGCGCCGGTGGGCAGCGACATGGGCCAGGCGAGAGAGGCGCCGCCCGCGCCGGCGCCAGATGTATCCCACCTGAAGCTGGTGGATTAGCCTCGTCCGCCGCCGCCCACAGCTAGCGCGCGGATCAGATAAAGTCCGCGCAGCACTTCTTGAATTTCCGTCCGCTGCCGCAGGGGCATGGGTCATTGCGTCCGGCCTTGAGGGCAACGCCGGGATCGATGAAATACCAGCGTCCAGCGGCGTTGACGAAGGCCGAGCGCTCCTGATGAGAGTGCTCGTGGTCACCCTCACGCCAGTGAGCGCTGAAACTGACCCAGGCATGACGTGAGTCGCCAGGTGCCGGTTGCGCGCCCTGCACCTGCAAGCCGAGCCAGGTGCTCTGCAGGCTCCAGGCCTTTATGGCATCAACATCCAGACCGGCCTGTTGAGCGGGCAGCGTGCTGCTCAGCAGAAACTCGATGCGCCCCAGCGCATAAGCGCTGTAGCGGGCGCGCATCAGCTGCTCCGCGCTGGGCGCCGGCGCTCCTGCGTGGTAGCGCCCACAGCAGTCGCCGAGCGCCGCGCCGCTGCCGCAGGGGCAGCCCGATCGGTCCTGTGCTTCGGTTGCCAGCATCCATTACCACCAGTACTTGCCGAACATCTCGGGGTTCGCCCAGAACTTTGCATTCAGCCAGTCCGGTACCTGCTTGTAGTCGAGCAGGTCGTAGGTGAACAAACTGAGGGTCTGTTCCGCGCGTCGAAAGCGCTCGCTGGCGCGCATCGCCAGGGCGAAGAAGTCGGTGTCCTGCCAGGCGCACGCCTGCAGATCGACCAGTACCGCCAGGCGGCTGGCATTCAGGTTGCGGATGCCGCCGAGCAACTCCAGTGCCTGGCGTTTGGGCAGATGCTCCAGGCAGTCGACGACCAGGGCCAGGTCGAAGCGCTGCGCGGCCAGTTCGGCCGGTAAGGCGCCGGCCTTGGCGTGAGCGATCCGGCAGTCCGAGTGGGTTTGCCGGAAGGCAGTCAGTGCCGGCAGGTCATCGCTGCCCACGATCAGCAGGTGCTTGGGCGCATATCGCTCCAGCAGCGCGGCTATGGCTTGCTGGGGGGTACGGGCTGAGGCGCAATCAGTCATCGAGAACTCCTGGGGCTGACCCGCAAGCCTACCGCGCCGATTCACCTGGAACCAGCGCGAGAAACCGAGAACGGGTCTTCCTGTTGGCGAATTCTGGAACCGGCGTCTTTAATCCATAGGTGTCGGGTATCGGCCGATTCTTACAGGAGACGTATATATGAGCATTGCATGCAAAGCAGTACCCCTGATGCTGGCCGCCGGCCTCTTGACGGGATGTGCCGGATTGCAAAAGAGCGACTGGCCCACTTGTGCGGCTGTCGGTGGTGTCGGCGGTGCTGCCTTGGGCGCGATCGAGAGTTCGACCTGGGCCGGGGGCGGTGCTCTGGTGGGCGCCGGCATGGCCGCTGCGTACTGCTGGGTGCATGGCGCCGAGGCCGAGCAGATGGCCGTGGTCGAGGAAGTTGTTGTCCCAGAGCCGGTGGTGCCTGAGCCTGCTGCCGTGGTGCGGGTCGAGTTGGACGTGAAGTTCGACTTCGACAAGGCCAGGGTCCGCGATGAGAGCTACGACGACATCAAAAACCTCGCCGACTTCATGAAGCAGTACCCGCGGACCAGCACCGTGGTCGAGGGGCATACCGACTCCGTAGGTACCGACACCTATAACCAGGGGCTGTCGGAGCGGCGGGCCAACGCCGTGCGCGATGTACTGGTCAATCAGTACGGCATCGAGACCGACCGAGTCGCCACCGTCGGCTACGGCGAATCGCGCCCGGTCGCCGACAACAGCACCGACGCCGGCCGTGCGATCAATCGCCGGGTCGAGGCAGCCGTCGAAGCGCGGCAATTGTGATGAAGCGGGCCTGATGGCAACCTGCCCCCGGCAGCCGTTCGGCGCCTGCCGGGGGTGGTCGTCAGACCGAGGTTCTGGGGCAGGGCTTGATCGATCGGTCATGGCCGGTCGCACAGGAGGATTTCATCGATGAAAACTCAATTTGTGAGGATGGGCCTGCCTGCTGTCCTGGTCGGCAGCCTCCTGTCGGGTTGCATGACCACCCACAGCACCGGCGATGCGCCGCTCAATCAGGGCAACTGGCCGATCTGCAGCGCGCTCGGCGGTGTGGCCGGCGGTGGCCTGGGCGCGATTGAAAGCAGCGCCTGGGCGGCCGGCGGAGCGGTTGCCGGCGCCGTGGTGGGCGGGCTGCTTTGCTACGCCCAGGATGGCGACGAGGACGGCGATGGCGTCTTCGATCGCCGCGACCGCTGCCCGGGCACGCCGAGCGGAACGCCGGTTCATCACAATGGCTGCCCGCTGCAGACCTATGCGAGCGCGCCGCCGATGATGGAGCCCGAGCCGGTCGAGCCGGCCGAGGCGGTGCGTGTGGAGTTGGACGTCAAGTTCGATTTCGACAAGTCGGTGGTCAAGGAAGACAGCAAGGACGACATCAAGAGTCTGGCCGAGTTCATGAAGCAGTACCCGCAGACCACCACCACGGTCGAGGGACACACCGACTGGATCGGCACCGATGCCTATAACCAGGGGCTGTCCGAGCGACGCGCCAATGCCGTGCGCGATGTTCTGGTCAACCAGCACGGCATAGAAGCGAGCCGCGTCTCCACGGTGGGTTACGGCGAGTCGCGACCCGTGGCCGACAACAACACCGACGCCGGACGTGCGATCAATCGTAGGGTCGAGGCGGAAGTCGAAGCGCGACCTTGATGGCAGTAGTAACGGTCGACGCGAGCCAGTGATGCAGGCTCGCGTCCTTTGATCGCCAGCCTGCTTCAGTGGACTGTTCGCCCCTCGGTAAAGCGGTTAAGGTGCGCCCTTTCACTGCAGGCGGAGGGGCGAAGATGACCAGAGTGCTAGGGTTCGGCAAGGTGATGGCGGCATTGTTCTGGGGCGCCCTGCTGGCCAATCTGCTTTCGCCCTTCGCCCAACCCTTTGCCTGGCTGCTGAACGCCGCCGGCACTGCCATCTTGCTGATGCATGGGCTGGAATTGTGGCTGTTCAATGCGCACATTCAGGCCAGTGCGCGGCCCTGGCTGGCGCGCGCCCAGGTTGCGCTCTTCGGCATCTTCCACCTGGCTAGCCTGCCCGAGGTGCAGTCGGCGCCGACCGACGACATGGCGCTGGCGGTCGAGCAGGGCTGAACGGCAGGGGCGTGCGCTCCTTCAGAGGCTGGGGCGGGCGGCGGCGATTGCGACCAACAGCAGGCCGAAGATCAGATTGATGCCCACCAGTCGGCGAATGCGCCCCAGTACGCTGCCGCCCAGCGGCCAGTCCTGGGCGTCGACCGCCCGGCGCAGTTCCGGTAGCTGCAGTGCCTGGATGCGCAGAAACAGCGCCAGCATCGCGATATACAAGCCCATCATCACATGCACGTAGCGCGGCGCGGTCTCGAAGCCGCTGAAGCGCTGTTGCAGCATGGCCACGCCGCTCACCGGCAGCACCACGACAGCCGCCCACACCCAGACGAAGAAGCGGCGAAACACCTCCAGCCATAGGTTCAGGCGTTCAGGCGCCTGCAGGCTGGCGATGGCCGCCGGGCGCAGAATCATCCACGCGAAGAACATGCCCCCTACCCAGATCAGTGCGGCGAGCAGGTGCACAGCGTAAGTCACAGCGTAAGCGGTCATGCCAGAGGTACTCCGGTGGTCGAGAGGTCAGCGCACCAGCGCGCGGCGCGCTATGATAGCGGCCGTTTGCAGATACTGAAAATTTGTCCAGTTTTCGCGCCCGGAACCGCATGCTCAGCACCGAACTCAAGTCCCAGATCCAGGGCGCCTACTCGCGCTTTCTCGAGGCCAAGGGCCTCAAGCCACGCTATGGCCAGCGCCTGATGATCGCCGAGATCGCCAAGGTGCTGGGCAGCATCGACAGCGACGATGAAGGCGTGCGCCTGGGCGAGCCGGCGGTGGTGGCGGTGGAGGCGGGCACCGGCACGGGCAAAACGGTGGCCTACAGCCTGGCGGCGATTCCGACGGCCAAGGCTGCCGGCAAGCGCCTGGTGATCGCCACGGCGACCGTGGCCCTGCAGGAGCAGATCGTCCACAAGGACCTGCCGGACCTGATGCGCAACAGCGGGCTGAATTTCAGTTTCGCCCTGGCCAAGGGCCGCGGCCGCTACCTGTGTTTGTCCAAGCTCGATCTGCTGCTGCAGGAAGGCCAGGCGCAGAGCGCCACCGCCCAGCTGTTCGAGGAGGAAGGCTTTAAGATCGAGGTCGACGAGCAGAGCCAGAGGCTGTTCGGCGAGATGATCGAGAAGCTGGCCGGCAACAAGTGGGACGGCGACCGCGACAGCTGGCCCCAGGAACTGGCGGATGCCGACTGGGCGCGGCTGACCACCGATCACAGCCAGTGCACCAACCG